>BQIU01000147.1 GCA_021603905.1 Nitrospirales bacterium | reverse complement strand
AGAACCTGTTTCTCGATTGACCAATTGAATCCCGCGTTTTGCTAAATCATCAACACCTCGAATGTGTTTTGGATTATCTGTGCGCACTAAGAATCCTTGAGCCCAGGAGGCGAAGCGCACGCCAACAAAATCTGTTCCTCGGACATGTTGCTTTAAAAACGGAAGATTGCTTTCGCCGGATTGGGCATCCACTAAATGTACGCCTGCCATATGGACTTCATCTTGAAGGAGTGCCTTGACGGCATTGGTGCTCCCCATCGTCCAATTCGTCACCCCAGCGAAGGCATGATGGTGACGAACATGTTCCCCTGCTAAAAACAGCGAAGGGTCACAGCCGGCTATCACGATGTTCTGCTTGATGCGTTCATGATCATGGAGAAGATTGACGTGCACTCGAGAAGCCTGACGATTGTTTTTTGAGGGTGGAATGTCTCCTGTGACGATTCCATCGGCTGGGACGACGTAATTCAGCATATCTCCCAATTGTGATAAGGGCCTGGCAAGGATACGGGTACCGACTTGCGAGATGTTCACCCGTAAAGGTTGTCCTTCGACTGGTCTGGCTCCCAATAACTCTGCTTCAATTTTCTGTCCATCCGGTGAAAGGGAGAAGAGGTCTTCAACCGTACATTCTAGGGCTCGCGCTAATTGTAGGGCCATCGACGTGTTGGGGAGATACTGGTTCTGTTCAATTGCGTGCATGGCCTGGCGAGTCAGTCCGACACGATTGGCCAGTTCAATTTGTGAAAATCCTTTGGCTTTCCGCATGGTTAAGATCCTATTCTTGATACGGCCTTCTGTCCCTGGTATCGCATGCGGCTTAGTGGGATTTGTGTGTCGTTGTTTTTTATTCATGTCAATTCTTTGCTGGCATGCTACCCAACCATTAGGCAAAAGTATAGAGGTGGAGGGATTCGGAATTGATGTCACTTGAAAGTGTGACCATGATTCCCTGAGGATGTGCTGTAGAAAGAATTAAGAAGAGAGTGGCATCGAGGAGAATGGTTTTCATTCATGGATGTCATGTCCGCTTGGTCTCCGTGAAGGGCAAGTATGTTATCATCACCGTCTTTTGTGTTTTGAGGCAATCATGGTCGATTCTCAAGTTCACTGTCAGGTTCAGTTATGAAAATTGCGATACTGGGTGGTGGAATCTCTGGACTCAGTGTCGGGTGGCTATTGAGGCAATCCGGTTGGTCGTCAACAATTTTTGAACACCAATCGAGTTGTGGTGGATTGGCACGCTCTTTTCGATGGCATGGGTTTCACTGCGATATTGCCGCCCACCGATTCTATACGACGAACCAAGCCACATTAAAAACATTCTCCTCACTGGTTCCTCTTGTTCGAAACATCAGGCAAAGCAAGATTTTCATTGATGGCAAATGGATCACTGATCCAGTCAACCCATTGGAGTTAGCCATAAAATTTTTTCCAAATCCCGGTCTGTCTTTCATCTGGGATTATTTTACCCGCGAGTCAACGTCTGGTGTCGCGGCGGCCTCTTTTGATTCGTTTGCATTGCAGCATTATGGTCAGTCATTGACCGAGTTTTTCTTTCGACCTTACACGGAAAAATTATTTGGCATATCGGCAAACGAAATTTCAACGACATGGGCGACTCAGAAAATTCGTGTCTCTGGGATTCTCGATATGATTAAACGAAATAGCAAAACGTATTTTCGTCACTTTTATTATCCCAAAGAAGGGGGGTACGGAGCGTTTTGTCAGCGATTCTACCAGGACATCCAAAAGGATGTGCGTTTGTCCACATCGGTTAAGGCTCTTCATGTTGTAGGCAATCAGATAGTGGCGATCACCTATGAAACAGAAGATGGAGAACGAACTGAGGAATTCGATGCCGTGGTTTCTACACTACCTCTTACCGTATTCATGCAATTATTGAACATTTCCATTCGATTGAAATTTCAACCTGTTTCACTTGTCTATTTGTTGCTGGATCAGCCGCAAGTCTCTCAAAATCATTGGATCTATTTTGCGCACAAGAATTTCTTAATGAACCGAGTGTCAGAGTTTAAAAATTTTTCAGATTATGGCATACCGCAAAACAAGACGGTTCTGTGTGCAGAAATGACGATGGATTACCCGAGAGAACAGATTATTGAACGAGTTATTCAAGACCTTGACAACGTGAATTTCATTCGAAAGGGAAGAGTGATCGATGCACTCCTGTTGGACGAACCGTTTGGGTATCCCATTTATAATCGACAGTATGAAGAGCAACTAACGGTTGCCAAGGCCGCTCTTGAAGGATATTCAAATCTTTATTTCACAGGAAGAAATGCGGTGTTTACACACATGGATATCGATGAAAATTTTGAATCCGCTCTCAATCTTCGTGATACACTGGTGCAGAAATTTCAAAGATAACAAATTATCAGAAATCTATTGAACCCCATGATCATTTGGAGCATGCCCTTACATTCCTATCCTGGCCGAGTCAGCAGCCATGCCTGTACGTCCATTGAGGGTTATGCATGTGTGTATGCCGTTTCATTGAACTCCTCTTCCCATCGTTTCTTCTAATGTTTGTGCTTTGATGCTAGCTCGTCTCACTTCAGGAAAAAGAAATTCATTCGTTCTGCTCGTTGTCATTACCATCATGGGGACGGGATTGCGAGCGTATCGGTTGGGGTATCAAAGTCTTTGGCATGATGAAATTCTGACCTATTTAAGTTCGAATGGTTCCCTCTCTCATGTGCTCTTTCAAACAGACGTGCAAACGAATGTTTTGCCTTTGTATTACCTTGTCACCCACGCCTTTTTGTATTGGAGTGATCTAGAGACTTCATTACGGATACCAGCCTTTCTATGCGGATCTCTCACGCTTCCACTGTTTTATCATACCGTTCGCCATACCTTTGGAGATCAGACGGGTTTGTGGGCAACATTTCTTTTGACGATCTCGCCGTTTCACATTTTTTATAGCCAAGAAGCTAGACCCTACACCATGTTTTTGTTTTTGTGTGTGTTAGCCGTGTTCCTGCTTCAGCGGTGTATTGATCATCAAGATAGACTGACTCTCAAAGTATTTTTCGTCATGGTTGCGGTTTTAACCTTCCTCTGTCATGCCGCAGCCATTCCGTTTCTTCTATTCTTAGTGCTCTACATTCTTATTACTCGTCCTCTAGATGAATGGCCGTCTTGGATCCCGACATTCCTTAGCATGGGCTTACTTCTGCTACCTGCCCTCTATTGGACCTATAGTATTCAAGTCAGCGGGAAAATTGAACAACGATTCGATCCCTTGTCGTATCTGAATATCCTTTGGTTGTTTTCAACTGGATATTCTCTAGGACCAGATCTTCGTTCTTTACAGTTCACAGAAAACCTACGAACGATCGCATTGAATATGATGTCTATCGTGCCTATTATCCTGTTGACGTCAGGTCTCGCGTGGTCTGGCGTAAAAAAACTTTGGCTGTCCCAGAAACGGCAATGTCTTGTATGGGTGCTCTTCTTTTTCTTACCTATTATCTTTATGAGTCTTGCCGCGATTGTTACCTACCGTCCGTTTTACGAACGCTACGTTATGCCATCGTTGCTACCATTTCTCGTGTTTCTGGCAATGGGTATACAGTCAGTTCGTTGGCGGTCTGTTCGATTGTTTTGTGTCGGTGTGCTTATTGCGGTCAGTGGTCTTTCGATACAGAATTATTATTTTGATCCGCGCTATCACCGCGAAGACAATAGAGGAGCCGCGCATTTTTTGAACGAACATGTTGTGAAGGGGGATGTCGTTATCTGCATGACTCCACATATGACGGCGAACCTGTTTCATTACCTTCCAGCTCCCCGGCTCATGGGCATCAGACCATTTCGGACCAAAGACAAAGTACTGACCTCCAAAAAACTACCAATGGAATTGAGAGAAATCATCGCTGGACGCAATCGTTTTTGGGTGTTCTCTCGTCATACTAAGAATGGCAGACCGAAGGGACCGTTAGAGCAGCATTTTGATGAACACTACATCTCGGGTCTTACGTTTCATTCAAGTGGAATTAAATTGATTTTGTATGAGGTCGGGAAGGACAGTCCAAGAATTTGAATGCCATCGTTTCATTTGTCAATGTCGTTCTCATTCGTATAGCTCAGCATTTTCTATTCACAAAATTGAACTGTAGTGCTCTTCCAGAGATTTTATCAGGATCAGTTGTCAGTTAGTCTGTTTACTTTTGCTTTCACTTACATTATCGTCGATGACCTGAAGTAGAGGAGAGCATCCACCCCCGACAAATCTCATGATGAGATGAAATGGAATGGTACGTAGGTCGCCTCTCCGACAGTTGACTCAGAAGTTGGGCCGTTTGTATTCACCATTAGTCTGTTTTTGTATTCTAGGCGTAGTGTTTTTCTCAATGGTCCTGCCAGCATTCGTTGTAGCTCAGGTAGCCACAACGATCACTCTCGATTCGAGTCTCCCATTTAATACCGTCGTGACTCAAATAGGTGATGTCCATTCTATAGAAGCAGGAACGGTCAGAGGCCAAAATCAATTTCATAGCTTCAGCCAGTTTGACCTAGGCACGGGTCAAATCGCGAGTTTCAATGGTCCTGCGACGATTGTCAATATTCTAAGTCGTGTGACAGGCGGGGTGCCCTCGAGTATAGATGGGACCCTTCGCTCAAGCATTGAAGGGACCAATATGTTTTTCTTGAATCCAGCCGGTGTCATTTTCGGGGCAGAAGCTAAGCTTGATCTTACAGGTTCGTTTCACGTCAGTACCGCCGACTTTCTTAGATTTGAAGACGATGCCACGTTCTATGCCGATGCCTCATTAGATCGTAACCCTGACAGTATTTTGACGGCTGCTCCTCTTAAAGGTTTTGGGTTTTTAAATAACCCAACAACCTTTGGATTTACGAATACGTCGCCTGAGTCTCTCGTATTTGAAGGCGCAGATTTTCAGGTGTCTGAAGGAGAAACTATTTCGGTAGTTGGGGGAGACATTATTTTGAAATCCCGTGGTATAGGAAATGATTCTCATTCTGCAAGCCTTTCAGCAGAAGGGGGCTTGATTCATGTTGTGAGCATCAAGTCGTCGTCCGAGGTTCCTGTTGATATGCAAGAGTTTGAGGCGAGCACGATTGAGCACTACGGGGAAATCATTCTATCCGACGAAGCGGCCATAACAACGAATGGAGTTCGCGGGGGTGCAGTGGTCATTCGGAGTGGACGCCTTGTGATGGATGATTCAGAAATTTCTGTGAATACGAGAAATGGTAATGGGAATCCAATCGGGATCGACATTCACACAAAAAAGGACATTGTCCTCACTCATAACTCTCGCATCACGAGTAATACGCATGGGTCAGGTCAAGCGGGTAACATTCATGAGTATTTCGTCCCCAATCCAGAATCTTAGTGGCACCATTGTTCCGTTGCCAGATGAGCTGATAAAGGTTTCGTCTCTCTATGGAGAAAGTTGTTTTTCCCGTAAAGGTGGAAATTACAGCAGCTTTACCAGGCGCAGTCGACAGGCATTGCGGGGGGCAGGTGGTTTTCTCCTGAGTCCGCTTTTAGGTCATCCCAGCATGAGTGTGCAGTCAAATGATGGCCGTCGTTCAAGCCCTCTGTCTGAGGTAACACGCTTGGGAACAGGCCGTATGGCTTTAGATCTGAAGATTCCGTCTGAGGCTGAAACTCTCACCTTATTAGTTCCGTCCTGCGCATTTTAAAAATTTACTCTTTTTTATCTCGCGTTGTTCGTCTGTATTGCTGATGCAAAGTAAGGCTGTCTTTCGATTGGTAACTTCAAATTCTCTTGTTTCATTTCTCTGTCATTTTGGTTCAGAGTCGTGCCTCGTCCCCTTTCATATGTTGGGTGAATCTTGGGTTTTTGCCGTCCCCTTAGAGGGAGGAATATTTCGCCACTTTTCAACATCATACGCACGCGGCTAATCCAGCCATTGTGGGATTGAGTCTGCAATTTTTGGTAGTGAGTGATGATTCAATATCGCGGGCGAGGAAGATTGTGAAGTCATTTGTGCGCGATGGTCTATAGTCGTTTCAGTTATACCGAAACGATAACGCGCCAACTTGTACAATGTTGATATCCACTACGTGAGAGAAAACGTCAGTCATTGTTAGTACATCCACGCGGGTATAACCTTCCGATGTTTGAGGCGCAGTCTAGACGACCTATCATTAGCACTCCAGAGGCAAATTGTTCTCACCCTTGGCAACCACTCCACCCCTGCGAGAGACAGACAACAATCGTCGCCTAGGCTTTCTTTTTCCTCATTAATTGGAAATTAATTGGGTTCGCTATAGTCTAAAGAGACTGCGGAGTGATCGAGCAGAATTTCAACGGTTTTTCGCGCCAGTTGAGCGACGATGCCAGGGCCACTGACATGGGCCGTAGCGATCGCGCCTTCCATGAGTACCAAGATTTGGGCAGTGAGTTCATCGGGGTTGGCGACGCCAGCATCTTTGGCTAGCGTGAGAATGTATTGGCCAAAAACACGTTTATGTTCCGCCGAGGCTTGATGGACTGGATGATCGTGTTGGGCGTATTCGGCGGTGGCATTGATAAACATGCATCCTTGAAAGTTTGGTGATTGAAACCATTCCGCCAAGACATCAAATAATGCCAGGATGCGTTCAGCTGGGGTTGCAGCACGTTGTTCAATTTCAGTCATGAACCATTGCCTGACCGATTCATCACGCCGATGAAGCGCGGCCAAAATGAGTGCGTCCTTTGAATCGAAGTATTTGTACAGCGTTGGTTTCGAGACGTTAGCCTTGGCGAGAATCATGTCGATGCCCGTGGCATGAAATCCACGTTCATAGAATAGTTCAAGGGCGGATTCAACTAAACGTTCTTTCGGTGTTGCCGTGGTCTTGAGGCTAGTGGTCTGCATGGTGTTGGTGTGATTATGAATGGAGTGCGCGTTATTACCTTCGAGAATCTTGGTCTTGTGCTTCCTGAAGAGCGTGGTTGATCATGATCTCTGCGGATCGTCTAGCCTGCTGAGCTGTCGACTTGGGTTGACTGACGTGAGCGGTGATCACGGCTCCCTCCATGAGTATGAGCAGTTGCTCGGTGAGTTCATTGGGGGCCAACACATTCAGTTTATCAACCAGGTCTCCAACATGTCGACCAAAGATCCGTTTATGCTCTGTTGCCGCTTGATGGATGGGGTCGTCTAGCTGTGGAAACTCTACCGTGGCATTAATAAACATGCAGCCGCGAAATTCTTCCGTGAGAAAAAACTCGCCGAGGGTATCGAACAATGCCAGGAGTTGTTCTTGCGGTGTGGAGCCGCGACGGGCCATTTCGCGCATGAGCCAATTTCGAGACTGCTCATCCCGCCGGCGAAGGGCGGCCAAGATCAATTCGTTTTTAGATCGAAAGTATTTATAGAGCGTGGGTTTAGATATTCCAGCTTCTGCCAAAATTGTATCGACACTGACCACATGAAATCCTTGGTCGTAAAAAAGTTTTAAGGCCGTGTCGACTAGCTT
>BQIU01000146.1 GCA_021603905.1 Nitrospirales bacterium | reverse complement strand
ACGTGCACAATATCAGGGGGATCAGATTATTGCCGCGGAATTTGAAGGGGGTATCGAAGGGGAGTTTGTCCATGGTGATACCGTGACGTCCTTGTATTTTCAGGACGGCGGCGAAACGGTGTTTAGTGAATCCAAATCGGGCACCCGCAGTACGACGTTCAATAAAGAAAGTCATGAAGGCGTGATGATTCTTCCAGGACAAGAGCCAGGTCAGTATTTCCGCATGGCGGGATCTTTTGATTTTGATCCCGCAACGCACGACTTAGTATCTGCCAGAGCATCCTCGGTCACACAACTGACACTGGAAAATGACGGTGGACTCGCAACGGTGTTTAGCAATATGGAGGGTGACACGCTCTTTTCAGAAACGAAACGAGGCGAGCTTGAAAGTGGGATCGTCTTTCTTCCAGATGGTGACGGTAAACTGCAACCCATGGCTGGTGTGACCTATTCCCAAGGTGGCGATTTGGTATCGGGCGAAGGCAATGCGATTGTCTCAACGCAGTATGCGAATGACCAACAGGAATTCGAAAAGGTTTTTCGTTCGCCCGAGGGGGAACAACTCTATAACCAAATACTGAGCGGCGTGGAACATCAACAAAAGAACGTGTTCCGTCAGGAAAATGTTCGGGACATCTCCTATGACACAGGGTATGCGTTATTAAGACTGCTTGGGGAGGATCGTGACCCGAGTGAACTGACGGATAATGAATTGACGGCCCTGGAGGCACTGGCCGTGACGAAATTCACCAAAGATCAGCTCATTGATTTTCGACGATTAATGCTTCGACCTTCTCGGGGGAGAAAATGATCTCAGCGATTTTCCGACACTAACAGTGAAAAAAAGTTAAAGATCAGTTAAAATCCTTGGGAATTTTCTTGTCAATCTTATATGCTACCAATGCTCTTCAGGGTCTTACTATTTGGTCTTCTTGCTCTACTGTTTCCATTTGAACTTTCTTGGGCAAAGGCAGATCAGAGTGGCGACAGTGCAACAGCGAAGTTACCTCCAGAATGGATGGTTCTGATTCCAGCGGGGAAGGGTATTGAGTGGTGGGACGGTATAGTTTTTAGTCACTGGATCGTGAAGACTCCTTTTCTTATTGATAGGTTTGAAGTCACCGTCGGTGAGTATCGAGAGTATCTAGATCCGCAACCTGAAATTAGACGTAGAGACCTTTCTCCAGCGTATATTGAGCAAACAGATCTTTTAAAGCACAGTAGATTACCTGTCGTTGGTGTGACCTGGCGACAAGCTTCGCTCTATTGCAAGAGCGTTGGTAAACGCTTACCTGAAAATGTAGAGTGGATGATGGCAGCACTACGAAAAGAGGACTTGAAGGCAGGTCCTGGAGGTATTGCTCGGTTCAATAAAGACACATTTGGGAAGGAACGAAGTTCAGAGAAGATTATACTTAAGAGACCTTACTTTGTTTATGAGCAGGGATTGCAAGATGTTGGAAGTGATAAAAACGATGTGAGTGCGTATGATGTTCATGACATGGGGGGAAGTGTTTCTGAATGGGTTGAGTGGACAAATATAGATTTTCCTACAAGAAAAATCTTTGGTCGTTTCTCTAAGAGTTTGGGGCCCAATTTTTTCTCAGCAACAGAATTAGAAGACCATGGCGGCCGGTTCTGGTTAGGGTTCCGGTGTGCCAAGGATTTCAAAGAATAACAGTTTTTTATCTGACTGTTCCCGCCATATAGTGTGATTGAGGGCTCATATTCGTCATTCGATTTGAGATTTTCTAGAGTCTCTATACACTTCCCCACATAAGAGGCAGACACAATAGCCTGCGTTACTTGCGTTTTCTGACTTCAAATAAACAAACAACTGTGTGTGCAAACAGACTCTATTTCCATATTTTAATCTCCATTTTTCTTGCAGGCGTCCGGCGTCGTCTAATGTCATGACGTACCTCGGCGGCGTTCCCACTGCTGAAAAACAAGCGTGAATAGGCGAAGCTCCATCCGTGTGAAGTTTTGCACCCGAATTCTTAAATGAGACGGGTCCTCGTCATTGAAAAATTGATAATCTTGTAACCTTTGGAAGAGAGTATCAGCTGATACGTCTCGGTCTTTGTGCGCGTGAAAATTGGGTAGAATCGTCATTACCTCATCCAGCTCTCTCGCCAGATCCTCCCAAGGTTTATTATAGGACAAGCTTTTCTCCCTCCTGCGTGTTAAGTTTTTGCTGTTGGTCTTAAGCTGAGCACTCTTGCGGGGCTTGTCGAAATAGATTTTCGAAATCGACTGTTACTTGCTTCAGAAGAGATGACCAGGCTCCCGGCGGTCCACTCGCCGTCACCGTCCCCAAAGTCTCTCCAGCATTAAGATCCACCACTCTTACGGTCAAACGACGACTTGTTACATCGTGCTGATGGGTGGCTTCGAGTAACGTTGTTGGAGGAACCCATCTTCCTAATGACACGAGTTCGGTCTCTGCGACTCTACCAGAATACTGTTCACGTAATTCGTCAATGATCATGGCATGCCTCGCTGCACCTGCGGCTAGACACCATCCTTGTCGCAACACCCAGTCTTCGAGAGCCTCTTTAACCGCAGGGTCAGCAGCCTTAATCGTGACGACCATCCGATCAGGAAATCGTTCAGCAGGCAATGGAGTCATGGCCTGTTTTTTGGCTGTGAGCAATGCTTTGTGGCTCATAGGTAGCGTCTGACTTACCAATTTCGTACCGTGTTGAGAAATCTCCAGTACGAGTTCGTCTTCTTGGATGATGGTATTCGACAACTCGTCTTGTGACATCTGTCCTAGAACATGCGAGAGCCGTAATGACGTCTGACCGTGTTGGTCTAGGTTGGCACGAATGGATGGCAGGGAGGCATCGGGCCATCCGTATACGAACTCTCCTCCATGCAATGGCTCGATGCTTTCGATAACCTCTTTTCGTGTGTCTCGCTGTGTCGTGGTTTGGATGGTTCCGTCAACAGGCTCACGCATTAATAAACGCTGGCAACCATAGTCACGAGCATCAGCTCCCAACATGTCAAAAGTGATTGTGGAGAAGAGGAGACCAATTGGACATTGGATGAGACCAAGAACAAAAGATGGAGGAAACAACACATATCGCTTTGTCTCCCAGTCTTGTGCTTCCTGAATCACACGAGTTTCCGTGTGTGGTTGCGTCACAGAGATAGTCCAGCCGAGTTCGTCATCGTGAGGGACCAGCGAAAGAGTGGGAGAGCCTGAAGGAACACGCTCTCGAATCACGTGCTCAACACGTGGTTTACCGATCGCTTCGCGCGTCAGGCCCGTGTTGCATCCAGACAGGATGGCAAAGCCGACTGCTCCAATGAGCGATAGCAACATGCTGCGCTTAGTGACGTTCATGAGCATAAAGGATATCCAGGACGTCCCCTCTGGCCGCGTGGACGAGATCTTTCCAAGCCTCAACCGGTGCTTCATAACTGAGCTTACTCAAGACCACGCCTGTTTCAATGTTGATTAGTGTCAGCCACAACTCAGGCGTGCCACGGATTGACGTGTGGATTTCTCCCTGCAGCAAGACATTGGCCCCCCGCCACTGACCAGGCCTGGCCACACGCGTCTCATCAAACCTTTCATCCATATGCTGAGCAAGTAATTGATTGACGCTGGCACTTCTGGATTCCTGTGTGATGACGACCAGATTATGACTCACGAGACCTTCCTCGAACTCAGCTCTCGTGAATTGATAGGCGTCCGGGGGGAACTCGGCCTCAGGCGGTATCAACGACCAGCGAATACGCAATGACGGCGGCCATGCCGCTGCGTCAGCCTCTAGGATGGGACTGGCGTACGCCTGTTGCCATTGATGTGGCGAGACGGTCAGCAGCTCACTCATGAGGACTTGATCCTCGCTGGCCAGTACTAATGACGCGGAGAGCGTGTTCCAGATGTCGCGTGAGGGTGCGGCTTCAAGTGCAGCCTGTGTGAGCCAGCGAAGTCGCACGGGAATGCCAGATTTACTCGTTGATGTGGTGACTTGTCGCTGTATACTTCGCGTAGTCCCGTCCGGACGGGTTACGATCAGCGTGAGCGTTCCTGAAGTAATCGGACGTTCAGTGTGTTCGATTTGAAGCGGGTCTGAATGGACCACAGGGTAGTCGATTTCGGTCAGCGACCATCGGTACCCGAGTATCGCTGAACACGTTTTAAATGGGAGTTCAAAGGCTTGATCAGATGGCTTGAGGCTGGCTGTTGCATAGCCGAGCACGAGTGTAATGGGACAAAGCGGAATAGCGATCCCATTGGCTAGGAGATTCCAACTGCGATGTTTCTGGGTGTACGCGCGCCATCTTTCGGTCGTGGTTCTGGCGATCTCCTGACGGACTGGCTGTCGAGGATAGACTGTCCACCCTAATCCATCAGGATGCGGGACGAGATGAAAATAGGAAGCGGCGGATGTACGTTCCGTGACAATTTTCTCATCATGCTCGACGCGAAGAATTGATTGCGGAAGAGCGATGGTGCACGCACTGACGGTGATGCTGGTCAGGAGGACCAAGGAAGGAAAGCCATGATTTCTCAAGAAAATTGACAACACAGATTCTCCATCTCCTGTGTTTCATCTGTATTCTACAAGAAATCGGATGTTCGTGTGTTCGAGGTCGTTGCGATCATGATGATCAAGTATCGGCTTGGTTGAACGCGAATTTCATCTCCTCGACATATAGTTCGGCCACCATCTTTGTGACGGTGCCCTTTTTGGCGTGGTACTTGGCGGGTTGGAGGCTGATAATACCGACATGACGTAGCGTGATCCTTGCTAGCTCGTCCTTATGATTGGGGCCCAAGAGTGTGATTTGACCATTGAGTTCGTCATCATCAGCGCAGTTGCCCTGGATGACAAACGAGTTGAACCAATCCTCCCACGGTGCTGCGTCACGAGCGGAGAAGGTAACCTTGAAGTTGGGGACCTCAAGATGACTGGGATGTTTGGTGGGTTCGCGCGTGTTGACACCCCCGACCTTGACGACGCTCTGTTTCAGGGTAAACGCATCGATTTTGGTGACCCGCTCGCAAGGGAGGTCCCCCATCTCGAATGTGAAACCTGACGCTAACCACTTCTTCTTTTTCGTGTCTTTGGTGTGGCTCAGCCGCTCGCCTTGTCGCTTCTCGTGGCGAAGACGCGTTGGGTTCAATGTGACGGTCAAATAGGCCGGGTCTTTTAAGCTTCCATCGAGAGCTGGAATGGTTAACTCGGTGATATGTGCGTCGGAAAATATTATGGCGCGCCTTTCTTTGTAGTCGAAGTCGGCATGGATGATCATGCCTGACCGGGCTCGAGATGATCTGGCTTTAGTTTTTGAGGACAGATTAAATGATGATTGAATCCAGTCATAGACGGGTCTACCCATCCCCATACCGCACTCGACGGTGATCTCTTCATGTTTGATGCCAGCCAGATGTTTCTTGATGACCTTGTTGGAACCCATCCGCTTCGTCGCCACTTCACCTTTAGTATTGCCTCCTGACACCGACTTGACAAACCCCAAGGCCTCTCCGTCGGTGAACAACGCAAAACGGCCTGCTGAAAATGAGCGAGAGTTCATGTTGCTATGTCCTCCTTGCCGGTATAGCGCGCTAGCTGAGGGCGGTATGACTGAGTTGTTCCACGGGTGTACAACCGTGGGGGTCGTGCCCTGCTGGAGCTTATGCTGGATAAGATAACGCATACGATGATACGGATCTAGTCTAAAATGATTGGCGCCAGATTCAATCGATAACAAATCTCTTCGCCGGTCTGTCGTTCTGCATAAGTGATAGCGCATACGAGGGTGCTCTAAAGGCACAATCTTCGTTCCTCCCAATACCTTTTCCTTCGCAATCCCTCTCTGGAACGTAATACCTCTTCATAGAGGATCAAGTGCATGCTGAAGATTGGTCAACTCGTCGTCGCCATGGTCGTCAAAGACCTTCCAGATCATCCAGGGTATCTGACCCTTGTGGGAGATGCGGGCAGTCAACTGGCGGTCCTTCCGAAAATACTAGCCGCCAAACGGTACAAGATTCGTGATGGGCTGACGGCAGCGGTGTGGAATATGGGGGTGCATTACCCCGTCGTGTCACAGTCTTCCGTCCATTATTACCGGCGTATCGGGGAATTGGTGCTAGCTCCCGTTATGGAGGAACATCATGTGCGGATTCGTGCCGTTGGAAGTTCGCCCGATTCCTCCTTCGTGAAGATTGCCGTGGAATCATCGGATGATCGTGATCCCATTTCGCTGTGTCTACCGTATGTGTCTGAGTTTGCTCGATACACCCCGAAAACGATTTGTCTGATTGCGTATGCGACGAATACCGAAGACTTTATCGCCCATGCGTTGAGCCCAGCTCCGAGACGGTGGATTCGAGAAATTGTGGTCTATGGCGAAAGTAAAACGGCCCAGGTGATCGTCGAGCGAGGAAGTATTGCGCGATTTCTTGGCCAACACGGCACGAACGTGGCCATGGCGAGCAAACTCACGGGCTATCGGATTCGAGTCGACGAGATGCCGTAATGCAACGTAAGGAGGGATTCTCATGAGCCAGTCCACAACGACACGTGAACGATCAGAGCAACCAAGGCAATCTCGGCGGGAAGATCGTCTTCGGCGAAATCGGCAATTGCTCGAGAATCCCGAAGCACAATTCTTTCGCACACGCACACCTGAGGGCCGCATGCTCATTGGCATGTTAATCGCGTTGGATCGCGGTCTTCATGTGCTTCGATTACGAGCGGGGCATCAATTCAGCCTTCAGGACGTGATGGAGCACGTACTCCAAGTGCGAAAGTTCGTGACGGCCCTCCAAGGACTGATTACGGATTTAAATAATGGAGCGAGCGTGTTGGTCGATCGTCCGAACCCTGATGACCCTCAGACCATGGGGTTTGTGCCTCGAACCGAAGAGACTCGGCAATTGGGGTTATGTGTGAGGCAACTTGATGGGTTGTTGATGCGAATTCGCCTGACCAGTGAAGATTTGCAGCAACAACAGACTGTTTTTGAGCGGTCCACTGCGTTGGTCAAGGAGTGTCATGCCGTCACGGGGCAAGTGGCTCAAGGCGCGGGTACGCGGTATGACCCACCGCGAAGTTATCAAGAACTGAATGGTCATAAAGTCAAAGGAGGGAAATCGTAATGTTGAAGAAAAGCACAGGAATTCAGAGGTTTATGAAAGGAGTGGTTGCGATAGGGTTGAGTGTGATGGTCGTCACCCTGTTTACGGGTTGTGGCGGAGATCCGCACTTGAAAGATAAGTATGCGCATCTCTTAGAGGAGAAAAATGCCCTCGTGCAGGAACGCTTTCCGCTTCATCAAGAGGTCAATGAATTGCGAACGGGCTACTTTGAGCTGGGCAAAGATTTCGCCGAAACGCGATCCGTGATGACCGATATGGAAGAGCAACTCCAAGCAACCGATGGTCGGATGCAAACCGTGTTGTCCACGATCGAAGGGCGAAGTAAGGAAGATGTGCATTCGCAAAAGATGATGACAGAGGTCACCAAGCGCATTGAGCAGCTCGAACAACGCTTTAGTGTTCTCGTCAAATCGACGGATGACATTTTGCGCGTCGTGCGGGGACATCGAGAAGGCCCGACAGATGTGAAAGGGATCGGTCAGAAGAATCCACTTTCCTCTATTCACACTCAGTCATCATCCTCCAAGAAGATTAAAAA
>BQIU01000145.1 GCA_021603905.1 Nitrospirales bacterium | reverse complement strand
ACGGTAAAGAGGTTGAAGAGCAAGATCATAAACAAGCAGACAACAACCCAAAATAGTAAATTCTTCACCCGTGAATTCATGCTAAAACCTCCTGAACCTCCTACCAATTGATTGACTTACCTCAAATAACAGAGGAAAGCTGTTAGATTCTATCATGCAAATTGAGATACTGACAACTAAGAACTGAATTCTACGGCGATTCGACGCTCTTGGGGTCAAGGACGGCTAAATATGGAAGATTGCGGTATTGTTGCTGATGATCCAACCCATACCCAACAACATAATGATTAGGAATTTCAAAGCCGACATAATGAACGTTCACATCAATTTGCCGTCGCGCGGGCTTACTCAACAAGGCACAAATCTGAAGACTCTTTGGTTTTCGTTTGGCGAATAGTTTGGTTAAATATTGAACAGTCAGTCCGGAATCGATGATATCTTCCACCAACAACACGTCTCGCCCTTTTATCTCCTCGGTCAAATCTGTGAGAACTTTGACCTTCCCAGATGTTTTCCCTTGATACTGCTGACTTTTCACGATCATAAAATCAACAGTGATGGGCAATCGTATCGCACGGGCCAAATCGGCATAGAACATAAACGCTCCCTTTAAGATACCAACCAGGACAAGGTCCTTGTGCTCATAATGAAGCGTAATATCCCGGCCAAGTTCTTTAATTCTCGTGCGCATGGCCTCTTGCGTCACTAATGGCTTACCAAAGAGTTGTGTCATACAGACTTCAACTCCTGACTCAATTGTGCGACAAGAACACGTTGAGTGGTCTCAGTCACACGAAAACGATGGTCCATTCGATATCCGCCAACCCAGACAATACCTTCAGGTGCCACCAGCAACGGAACCATAGAGCGCTGAGAGCGTGGTAATTTGATATCCGAAAAAAAATCTTGGAGTTTTTTTCTTTTTCCACTCATGCCAAGAGGATAAAATCGATCTCCCTCCTGCCAACTCCTTAGGGTTAATGAGTGATCAAACGTATCTGCATCAAACCTTGCCATATGAGGAGACAATTCATTCTTTCTATCTGGTTGGATACCGGTTTCTTGAGAAACCTCAAGTGTTTGCCCAGTCAGTGGCCACAGGACTCGAGCGGGAATTGAGAGTTCTTGGCTAAAGCCATGATCATCGCCGGTTGAAGCAAGATCCCTCTGAATCAAAGAGAAATGAATAGTTCCATACTCTCGAATGATCGACACTCCATGAGCAATCACCGCAGAACCAGACCGACTTTTGCTGATATGTCGTAAAATCGTATCAACGGCATCAAACCCCGGAACCACAGACATCTCCGTGACAGACTGAATGGCAAGTCTAATGACGCGTCGCCGCATGGCTAACGGTAAGTTACAGCAACCGGTCCGACATACGCTCAGAGTATTGCTCGTTTGACGTTTTTGAATATTAGCCAGTGCAGCCAAAGCTAATTGATTCAGATAGACTTCCTCTTCACAGACAATTTCAGCTTGACGAGCCAGGGTTTGCGTCACATTCGGATTGTACTGTTTCAGCAGAGGCATGATCTCGTGACGGATTCGATTCCGCAAATACATGAATTTTTGATTGCTTGAGTCAACACGATAGGGCAACCCTTGTTCCTTCAAATAGGCCAATAGCGTCTCTCGACGTGTCTTGAGCAACGGTCGGATGATATGTGATTCTCGAATGGCTGGAATCCCACAGAGCCCCGCTGCGCCTGCTCCACGAACCATCCGCATGACCACCGTTTCAGCTTGGTCATCAAGAGTATGCCCCGTCGCGATCTTTGTCGCACCGGTTTCCACTACAATACGAGATAAGTGCTGATACCGCATATTTCGAGCATAATCCTGGAGGCCACGCCCCAATGTCTGAACAGCAGCCATCTGCACATGTAACTTCTCGACGAAACAGGGGATTTCAAGTCCCTGGCACAAGCAAGCAACAAATCTCGCATCTTCCTCAGATTCTCGCCCACGCAATCCATGGTCGAAATGCACAACACTTAACGTTAAATTCCATTTTTCTCTCAGCGTATGCAGCAATGAAAGCAGAGCGACCGAGTCTGGACCACCAGATACTGAAATAAGGACATGATCGTCCCTCTCAAGCATCTGCTTCATGTTCATGAACTTTTCTACATGGGGGATGAAGGTCATGAGTATCCTGGAGACTTTAGAGACACGAAGTCGAATGAAAGGCTGTTAAACGAGTAGATTGAGAACAATCTTTATTCCATTCCTCTAAAAGACGGCGGGCTTGAATGCCATCACGTTCCATTTGACGAACGAGTTCATCACTGTTTAGAAATTCCTGATCCCCTCGAATATAGTCAATGAAACTGACGTGAATGCGTTGACCATACAATGAACGACGTTGATCAAACAGGTGAACCTCAAGTAATCGCTCGCCTTCGGTAAAAGTCGGCCGACGGCCAATGTACGAAATTGAAGGCATCCACTCACCTTGGACATACGACATGGTGGCATAAATACCATCGGCTGGAACAACACGATCAGACGGAATACGAAGATTTCCAGTCGGCCAACCCAATTGTTCTCCTCGATGCTCGCCATGAATCACTTGCTCGGAGAGACAATATGGACGCCCAAGACAGGCTGCCGCCTCCATCACCTTCCCAGCTTGAAGCAGTTTCCGAGTTCGCGTCGAACTCACGATTTCCCCTTTGACCATCACAGGAGGAACTGGATGCACGTGAAAACCAGAATCTGAGCCTAGGTTGCTTAAATCTTGAACATTACCACTGCGCCCTGCTCCAAATACGAAGTTTTCACCAACTAACACCTCGCGAACGCCTAAGCCATCACGCAAGACATTGCACGTGAACACTTGAGGGGTCAAACTGGCCAACTGCTGAGTAAATTCCAAGATCACAAGTTCTGTAATGCCAAGCTTTTCAAAAAAATCAAACTTCTCATCTTGAGAGGTCAGGTATTGCAGAGTAATACCAGGCGAAAGGACCTTGGCAGGATGCGGATCAAACGTGAGAACCATCGGCGAACCGTTGTGACGCCTCGCAATCTCGACCACCTCAGAAATTAAGGCCTGATGGCCAACATGCTGCCCATCAAAATTCCCTATCGTTAAGACAGGATGAGGTACGTGGGGAAAGGATCGAAGGTCTCGAATAACCCTCATAACAACCTATGTTGATTGAGTAGTCGAGCAGCATCTTTGGCAAAGTAGGTCAAAATCATGTCTGCACCAGCTCGCTTGATGGACAAGAGCGACTCCATCATCACATTCTGTTCATCAATCCACCCAAGTTGGGCTCCGGCCTTGATCATGCTGTATTCTCCACTCACTTGATACGCAGCCAGTGGAACCGTGACTGCCTCACCAAGCACTCGAACGATATCAAGATAAAAGGATGCGGGCTTCACCATCACAATATCAGCGCCCTCATCAATATCTAACTGAACCTCACGAATGGCTTCGCGGGCATTCGCCGGATCCATTTGATACGACCGTCGATCACCAAATGACGGACTTGATAAGGCCGCATCACGGAAGGGAGCATAGAGACTCGAGGCATATTTGGCCGAGTAGGCCATGATGGGCAAGTCTTGAAATCCCAGTTGGTCCAATTCATCGCGAATCGAACCAATCCGGCCATCCATCATGTCGGACGGGGCAACAAGATCGACTCCAGCCTCAGCATGGGACCGTGCCATCAAGCGAAGACAGTCTAAGGTTTCATCATTGACGATTCGCCCATCTCGAACGATACCACAATGGCCATGTGACGTATATTCATCAATACACACATCTGTCATGACCAACAAATCAGGCAATTGCGTCTTCAGGGCTCGAACCGCCTGTTGGACCACTCCATCCTTATCATAGGCACTCGTCCCACGTTCGTCTTTCTGTTCAGGGATTCCAAAGAGAATCACAGAGGGTATTCCAAGTGCTTTCGCCTCAGCCGCCTCCTTCACCAACAGATCAACCGACCAGCGATACTGACCCGGCATTGAGGCAATCGGTTCTTGACGCTCTTTTCCAAAGGTTACAAATAGTGGATAGACAAAGTCGGAAGGTGTAAGATTCGTCTCCTGAACCATTTCTCGTAGAATCTGATGCTGTCGCAACCGTCGCAACCGTTGCCGTGGAAATCCCATACAACCCTCTCACGTATTCAACAATATGATGATGTAGAGGTGAAGATCAGAACAATACCGTCCAACTCCAGGTCATACTGCATTGTTTGTTCACGACCGTATTTATTTTCTTGGAAGATTGGTCAAAAAAACGACTAAGTCTCGAACGGAAATCATACCAACCAATTCTTCATTTTTGGTCACGCCTAAATGACGGATATGTTCCTTAGCCATGAGATCGTTGGCATCCAGTAATGTTTTCTCTCCGTCAATTGTCAAAATAGGAGCAGACATCACTTTCTCAACTTCTGTTTCTGAAGGCTCCAACCCCGCAGCCACGATACGTCTCACTAAATCTGTATCCGTGAGAATTCCAATGATCTTATCTCCAGCCGTGACAAATACACTCCCCACGCCATTCGCACGCATCATTTCCGCAGCCTGACGAACGTTGACATCTCTATCAACTTTGATAAATTTTTCAATTGGCACCATAAATGATTTGACTGGAACCATAAGATCACTCCTCCGTAGTCATAAGACCCTTCACGCAAAGATCAATAAAAATAACAACAGAAGATGACATCATTCATCACCTTCATCTCATGAGTTCTACACCGAACACATCCCTTCAACCGGTTCGTCGCGTTGAACATACTCAACAATAGCCTCAGCCAGTGCGGGAATGGTATTTTCTTTCGCTATGAGACCAACTGACAGTCCACATTCTTCAACAGTTTTTGCTGTAATCGGCCCAATACAGGCAATGGTCGTATGCGTGGCCAGTTGCTTAAGTTCTTCCTGACTCTCAAACAATTGACAAAAATTTCGTACAGTCGAGGAACTCGCAAACGTCATAAAGTGGATTGCCCGTTCTTGCAACTGTTGTTTCAATTGTCCAAACTCAACCGAAGGTGGAATGGCACGATAGGCAGTCACCACATCGACGGTTGCCCCCATCGCCCGTAATTGCTGAGGCAATATCTCCCGAGCCACTTCAGCTCGTGGAATTAAAACTCGCTGACCTGCAACGCCCGCCTGTTTCATTGTTTCTATCACGCCCTCAGCCTGATACTCATCGGGAATACAATCAGCATGAATTCCAAACATGTCGGCTTCCTCTGCCGTCCGAGGACCGATACAACACAAACGAAGACCTGACAGACTGCGAATGTCTCGACGATGAAACTTCAATCGTTCCATGAATGCTCGAACCCCATTGACACTGGTCAATACCAGCCATTGATACGTGGACAATGTTTCGATGGCCTCATCCATATCCTTCCAACTCTCAGGCGGAATAATCTCTAGCGTCGCACATTCAACAGGCTCGGCACCGAAGCCCTCAAGCAAACGAGAAAACGCAGCAGATTGATGCTTGGGCCTTGTCACAAGAATCCGCTTCCCAAAGAGAGGACGATGCTCAAACCAATTCAGTCGGTCACGTAATCCAACCACAGCTCCGATGACAATAACCGTTGGCGGATGCAAATTAACGGACTTCGCCTTTCCAACAATATCAACTAACGTCCCGGTCAGGCTCTGCTGTCGCATATACGTACCCCAGCGAATCAGTGCAACAGGCGTCTGAGGTTCTTTGCCTTCAGCTAACAGCTTCTCGACAATCGTCGGTAAGTTATTGACTCCCATGAGAAAAACAAGCGTACCATTAACCGTCGCCAGTCGAGGCCATTCCAACACACTTTCAGCCTTCATGGGATCTTCGTGACCAGTCACAAAGGTGACCGTTGAAGCTAACGTCCGATGGGTCACAGGAATTCCAGCATAAGCAGGAACAGCCACAGCAGAAGTCACACCCGGAACGACTTCATACGAGAGTCCAGCTTCGGCGGCAACTTCGGCCTCTTCTCCTCCACGTCCAAAGACAAACGGATCCCCCCCTTTTAGCCGAACCACACATTTACCTTCACGCCCTTTGTTGACTAAAAGTTGGTTTATCTCATCCTGACTTCGATAAGTCCCCCTCCCACGTCGTCCCACATAGATTTTCTCCGATTCGGGAGGCGAAAAATCCAACAATGCCGGATTTGCCAAATAGTCGAACAACACTACATCTGCCTGCTCCAAACAGGCTTTGCCTTTCAGAGTTAGTAACCCAGGATCGCCAGGTCCAGCACCGACAATAAATACTTTCCCCGTGGTTTTAGATCCGTGCGTCATGCTGTCCCATAGATTTCTTGCAAAATCGGTTGACCACCTGCGGCTAATAAACGTTCAGCTAATTCCACCCCCAACGCCTCTGCATCACCCAAAGAGCCGCAAATCGTCTCCCGAATGTATTGTTTTCCATCCACACTCGCAATCAATCCGTCAAGCAACAGTTGGCTATCATTAATAACGGCATAGCCCCCGATTGGGACCTGGCACCCGCCTTCCAATCTCGTCAAAAATGCTCGCTCAGCATTGACTCTCGCACGGCTTGAACCATCCTCCAACTGGACGACCAAGTCCTTGAGGAATGTATCGTCGACACGGCCCTCTAAGCCCAATGCTCCCTGCCCAATAGCGGGGAGACAGAATTCGGTTGAAAGATATTCTGAAATTTCTTGGCCCCAACCCAATCGGCGTAGACCTGCGGCAGCGAGGACAATCGCATCGTACTGGCCTTGCTGAAGCTTCTTGAGCCGTGTGTCCAAATTGCCTCGCAACATATGAATCTCAAGATCTGGTCGATGGTGGAGAAGCTGAGATTGCCGTCGCAAGCTACTAGTCCCAATTGTGGCACCTCGTCGCAAATTTTGAAAAGATGTTCCATCACGACACACCCAAGCATCTCGAGGATCTTCCCGCTCTGGTACACAGACAATTTCTAATTGATCCGGCAACATGGACGGAACATCTTTCATACTATGAACAGCAAGATCGATCTCGCCCTTGAGTAACGCTTCTTCTATTTCTTTGACGAACAGCCCCTTGCCACCAATCTTGGCCAACGGGACATCAAGAATTTTATCTCCGCTCGTGTGTATTCGTTCAAGACGTACGGAGACATCTGGCGCGATCTTCTGTAATTGTGACTTCACCCACTCGGCTTGCCAAAGCGCCAATCGACTACCACGAGTCCCAATCACTAATGATGCACGACGCCCATTTGGTTCCTTCACGACCACTCCTTATCACCATCAAAATCCCTGTCGTCACAACAGTTACGTCTCATAATCTTTGACTTTCCCTTTTTCCTTACATACCCCCTTGAGAGTCCTGGCTTGAGGAAGGCAATCGATCATCAATCTCATCTGCATCTAACATTGAGGGCTCGGCAACATCCGAACGATGTTGCGCTTGATTCATTTCAGACTCAGTGAGATCAAAAAATCGTCTGGCTGCCTCGATAAAAACAAACCCGTTTTTTGACTGAGCTTCAGACTTCAGGGTCACTAAAGAACCGTGAAGAAGTTTATTCACAATAGCTGATGCTAACCCTTCAATCGCATGCTGTTCTTTTGGAGAAACATGTTCTAACCGACTGAGAACTTTCTCAACTTCAATACGCTTGATTTCCTCAGCTCGTTTCCGCAAGGCCACAATCGTCGGAGTGGCTTCTAATCCGCGTAACCATGAAAGCATGACCTCGACTTCATTTTTGACTAACCCTTCAGCTTTATCAGCCTCTTTGCGTCGTTCCTCTTGATTCTGGCCGACATGCGTTTTGAGATCATCAATATCAAACACAAACGCATTATCAATATCCTTTCCCGAT
>BQIU01000144.1 GCA_021603905.1 Nitrospirales bacterium | reverse complement strand
GGAAGAAGCCATACAGGCAGCCATGTATCACACCCAACTCGCTTCCCCTGAATTATTAGAATTCTCTCTCTTTAGCCTGCCTCTTGAGGCACAGGCGGTCTATCGGATTTTACTCATGGTTCCCATGGGAGCCTTGTTGTTGCTCATACTTCGGAACGTCATTGGCATAAAGACATTTGGGACCTTCATGCCCATTCTTATGGCCTTGGCCTTTCGAGAAACTCAATTAATATGGGGAATTATTCTGTTCTCATTCGTTGTGGCCCTAGGATTGGGGGTACGCTTTTATCTCGAACACCTCAAGCTTCTCCTCGTTCCTCGTCTAGCCTCTCTTCTCATTATTGTGATATTACTGATGGCCACACTCAGTGTCCTCAGCCATAAGCTTGGACTCGATCGCGGGCTCTCTGTCGCGTTGTTTCCCATGGTCATTCTCACAATGACGATTGAGCGTATGTGCATCGTCTGGGAAGAACGAGGGGCGAGTGAATCCATTCAGCAAGGACTGGGGAGTTTAGCTGTCGCCTCTCTTACCTATCTCGCGATGACGATGCCATACATGGAACACCTCCTCTTTGTGTTTCCGGAATTGTTGCTACTCTTCCTGGCGGGAACATTACTAATGGGACGATACTCTGGATTCAGACTCCTGGAACTTCGTCGTTTTAAAGCCTTAACGCAATAGGATCAACCAGGGCATAAATTTCATGTTTTCACTCAGGAAAGCATTAGCCAATCATGGAGTTTTGGGATTAAACCATCGCAATGCGGGCTATACGCTCTGGCATAACCCCCGTCATCTCTTTCCGCTCGTTGATGATAAATTAACCACAAAACGTCTAGCTGAAGAGGCAGGTTTGGCCGTTCCAATGCTCTACGGGGTCGTTGAAATCGAACGGCAGGTTCGTGGGCTAGCGGCCTTGCTCAAGCCATATGATGACTTTGTCATTAAACCGGCACAAGGAAGCGGGGGTGATGGAATTGTGGTCATTACGGGCCGACGAACCCATCGTTACCGGAAAGCGAGCGGTCAATTTACCACACAAGCTGGAATCGATCACCATGTGTCGAACATTCTCAGTGGTCTCTACAGCCTTGGCGGACACCCTGACAAAGCTTTAATTGAATATCGTGTAAAGTTTGATCCTGTCTTTGAAAAGATCAGTTTCCAAGGGATTCCAGACATCCGCATTATCGTCTTCCTTGGTGTTCCCGTCATGGCTATGGTTCGTTTGCCAACACGCATGTCGGATGGGAAAGCCAATCTCCATCAGGGAGCGATCGGAGCGGGCATCGACCTCGCAACGGGTCGTACATTGAGCGGCGTCTGGAAAAATGAGATTGTGAAGGAACATCCAGACACGGAACAATCCATTACGAACATCCAAATTCCGCATTGGGAAACGTTGTTGCATCAATCCGCACAATGTTATGAACTCACAGGTCTCGGATATCAAGGGGTCGACCTTGTATTGGATAAAAATCAAGGACCACTCATTTTAGAACTCAATGCCCGACCAGGCTTGAACATTCAAATTGCCAATCAAGCCGGCTTATTGCCAAGGCTGCACATGGTTGAACAAGAATCCAAAAACCTCGTCAAGCTTGAAGATCGCGTGGCCTTTGCGACCCAGCACTTTGGTGCGTCATCAAAAGAAAGCCAATCAGCCGTTGACGGTTGAACTTAACTCCCCAACAATCTGGCGCCTTCTTTAAAAATTCCCAAAAATTAACACAGATCGGAGGGTTGTTGTTAGGATTGAAGACGCGAAGACTCGTCATGAAAAAAGTTCGACTAGGCAAGCGACTCAAGAAGCTCATTATTCGGTGAGAAAATCATCAGCATCAAACAGCCATCTTCCGTCGAAGTCTCATGATGAACGGTTCCAGCTTCTGCACGATGATAATCACCAGGATACAGTAAATATCCGCCACAAAACAACGACCCTTCCAGAATATAAAACTCTTCAGGAGAGGTATGCCGATGAGCCGTGTAACGGCTATGAGGTGCCATACGTGCAAGTACCGTCATTCGCCCATTGACTTTATCGAACGAAAGTGGCTTCACGCGAATACCAGGTTCAACATCACGCCAAAGATCATCCGTCGAGCGAACGATCGTAAACCCTTCACCTTCAGATGACACATCAATTTCGCCTATGGATTGTTGTCCTTCGGGTTTCTGCTCAGACGCGATTCGTTGTAATAAAGTTGCACGAAGCGAAGCCGGTGGTGCCATCGGCGCCACCGAGGAGCCCAGTAACCCTGCTATGTCCTGAAAATCTTTGACGGCCTGACAGGTCGCACATCCTTCAGCCACAATCTTTTCGAAGGATTCTCGATCAGTCCCTTCAAGTGCACCCAAAGCATACAGGGCCGCCTGTTCGAGGATTTCTTCACTAGCTTCTTCAGGAGTCACGAAATAAGACCTTCTTCCAATGGACCAAGAATGTTTCGTAATTTTATCATACCTAGTCGTACCCGTGTTTTTACAGTCCCAAGCGGCTCTCCAATCTGCACGGAAATTTCGCGTTGCGTGAGCCCTCCAAAATATGCCATCTCAATCACGCTCCGCTGATCGTATGTCAAAGAAGCCAGGGCTTGCTGAAGAACACGACGTTGTTCTCCGTATGCACTCGACTCTTCGGGACTCGCCTTCGTGGTAGGGGCATTCTCTATCGTATCCAACGACTGTCGATGTTCTCGTTCTTTCTGGCCAGAGCGAAGTCGATCAATCGCGCGACTTCTCACAAGCACCGTCAACCACACTATTGGCTTCCCGCGCTTCTGATCAAACTCACCTGCTTGACGCCACACTTGCATATACACGTCCATCGTCACTTCTTCGGCAAGCATTGGATCATTCAGGACACGAAACGCCAATCCGTACACATGAGAAGACGTCTGGTCATACAAAAGTCCAAGCGCCTGCTCATTTCCCCTGGCCACGTTCGCAATTAAACTCGCTAATTGCTGGTCGTGAGCACCACACTCCGATTTCGCTTGTACATCTAAATCGGGCACTCGTCTTCATCCTTTACTATACGTACGTGTTGAGTCTTACAAGTGGATTCATGGAATCATCAGTCCATCTTATGTTTCGTGTTGGTCGCCAGTTTTGACGAGCCACCCTAGCATACCCCCTAAGAAATCTCCAAGAACGATCACTCCCCGCTTCATGATTCGCAGAAAGACCAAACGAGAAAAAATTACTATATCGTAAAAAAAGAAATCCAAAACCATCGTTCCGTTCGTAATGTACATATAGACCCTTACACACCAACGAAGTCAGAGCAGTAACCATACATTCATGGAGCACATCAGCAATTCAGAATGAGAGGAGGAGGTACGACTGAAAGATACTTAAGGAATCGTTACATGTCCGACACCAGCTTGGATGCCTTGATAGGAATCAACGAGCCATTTTCAAACGCATATCAATGTTTGTATGACATAAACAGTCAAGAGCAAACGATTCACGACCATATACCAAGAAAGATTGATGATGAAACTGTTTTGTCAGACATATTCAAGGTTACGCATAGTCCCAACTCTCACACTCTGTATAGCAATAAGTGCTCCAACGCTTTCACGTGCTGACATAATCTATCAAGCCATCACTCTTGCCGACGTCGGCATCACTGGTTTTTTAAATCATTCAGAACGACTTGAATCAAAACCTCATGACCTACTCATTGCCGGCAATGCATCGATCATTGGTCAAGAGTTCATGCTCACCGGCAACGCATTTGCCGATCAATTGGCCGACGCTGCGGTCAATGGCATTAACACGAATGATCTGGTCATCAGCGATGGCCTTTCTCAACAAGCGATTGCCGCGGGTGAGGCCATCATGGGAACGGCAGCGTCATTTGCCTTAACCCAGGGAATTCTTGCAATTAACAACCTTTCTCAAACCGAGTCATATACGATCGATTTCGAAGCAGATTGGACATATTTGGTAGACGCTAGCATCACGCATGTCCATACTCAATTTGCCACTGCGCTCAGTGAAATTTCTCTCGAAAGCCATCTCCATCGCTCCTTGTTTGATCTTACTGTGAGTTCAGACTCTGATTTAGGTGGTGGTCTGCTTACTGATAACAAAACTCAAGCATTTTCAATTTTTCTTCTCCCAGGTGAATCGGATGTGTTGAACCTCACCGTCAACGCAGCAGGAGTTGCAACGACGGCAGCACCGGTACCCGAGCCATCTACCAGACTTTGTTTGGTATCGGACTGCTTGGGACAGCAATCATGCAATGGCGCATACATCAATGGAGAGTTAGACACCAGAAACAAGATGTTCCTGAAAAATGCCCACAACTCATCAAGAACCCCTAACTACTTTACCGGCAACCATTCACTTTCCTGGAGGTCATGACATGAGAAATTCGAACATACAGAAACTATTAGCCCTTTTGCTGACGACATGTATGGCGGCTCCTGTCTTCGGCGCTAGTCACCGAGAAGCTCCCTTGATCGCATTTGAACCGGCTGCTGACAACACCGATGTGTATGCCTTTCGAAGTTGGGAAGATCCGGACAAGGTCGTATTCATTCTCAACGTCGTACCTGGCCAGGATCCAGGAGACGGGCCGAATTATTTTTCTTTTGATGACAATATTCGCTACGAAATTCACGTGGATAACAATCAGGACGGCAAAGCTGAAGACATCGTTTACCAGTTCGATTTTAAGACAGAAACCCGACCGGCAGTAGGATCATTGAACTTTCCCTTACCCCTTGTGGGAAATCCAAACATCGATGCGACTGTCGTCCCAGGCTTGCAAGGGATTACGGCATTAGACGGGTCGGGGTCAGAAGGGTTGACGCGACGACAAACCTACACCGTCACTGAGGTTCGTGGGAAACAACGCAAAAAACTTTTCACAGGCCAAACTCTAGTGGCAGTCCCATCAAACGTCGGGCCTGCCACCATGCCAAATTACGAAGACTTGGCAGCGCAAGGTATCTATGAAGATGGCTCAAAAGATATTCGTGTCTTCGCAGGTCAACGCGCCGAAACCTTTTACATTGACTTAGGAGCAGTCTTCGACACAGTCAATCTGCGACGTCAGACTCCTGCTCTCACCCCCGAGGAAGACGCAAACGATGCGGCAAATCCATTTGGAATTAATCGCTTTAGTGGTTTCAATATTAATAGCATCGCCATTGAAGTCCCGATTGCGCAGATCATTAAAAACACTAAATCTGGAGGAACAACCGACAAACCTGTGATCGGGATGTACGCCTCCACTAGCAAGAAACAGATCAAAATTTTACGAAGTGGGGGGAGATTTATTAATGTCGGAAAGTTCGTTCAGGTTTCCAGAATGGCTAATCCACTGGTCAATGAACTCATCATCGACACTCCATCAAAAGATAAATGGAACACGTCCGAGCCAGAAGATGAAGCGCAATTTCAAGAGTTTTTTAAGGCTCCCTCACTGGCAACCGCATTGAACTTGATCTTCAAACTTGAGGTACCGACCACACCACGGACCGATCTGATGCAAGTGTTTTTAAAATATCCAGGACAACCATTAAACGGATCGAATTGTGGCAATCCATGCTCAGAGTTACTTCGCGTAGACCTTAGCGTTCCGCCCACCTCTCCAGAACAGCAAAAGCGCCTGGGCGGTTTAGTTGGCGATCCTGCGGGATTTCCCAATGGACGCCGCCCAAATGATGACGTCACTGACATCGCCACTCGAGTTGTTGGCGGTCAAGCATTTCTTGACGCCCGCGTTGGTGACGGCGTTAATTTCCTTGAAGACGCTCCAGGGTCCAATTTGACGGCAAACGGAATATACAAGATTTTTCCATTCCTCCCAACACCTCACAATGGAAGAAATCGTCAACACATCGATTGCGGTGAAATTGGAGCCAATCCATGTAACTAACGTGTATATCTGGCACATTAGCGTACACCATCCCCCCTTTCCCTTAAATGTGGGAAAGGCGGGGAATGGCGGAAAGAGCAATAACGATCATGGTGACTGTTCTCAACGCAACTCTGCTCAGCTTGGCCATAATCTTTCAGTTAGGTCATGTAACAGGCCTTCGTGCCGAACCGTACATTCCTCAGAATGATTCCGTCGTGTTAGAGCAGCTTTCAACAACAAGTAACCCACAAATCCAAAAACTCCGTAAACTTCGAACCCAGCTATCAAACAACCCAAATGACCTGACTCTCGCGACTCGTCTTGCACGAGCCTACATTCAATTAGGACGGACAAACGCCGACCCTCGGTATGACGGATACGCTCAAGCTGCACTCACGCCATGGTGGAACTTGAGTCATGCACCGACAAACGTCCTGATTTTACGGGCGACCCTTCGGCAACGCCGTCATGACTTTGACCGTGCACTTCAGGACCTTGACCGAGTCCTTCAGCAACAACCTCGCCATGCCCAAGCATGGCTCACGCAAGCCGTTATCCAAACGGTACGAGGACACTATCATGAGGCTCGACGAAGTTGCCTCCTCTTGCGGCGATTCACGAACACCTTGGGTTCAACAACATGCCTGACTCATGTGATGGGCTTAAACGGGCATGCGCAAGAAAGCTATCATTCATTACAGACAGCCATCGAGAACAGGACGGCATCCTCAGAAGAAACACTATGGACCCTGACAATCCTCGCTGAAATGGCCATGCGGCTCGGCAACACGTCAGAGGCTGAGCATTATTTTCAAGACGCACTCGCGATCAATCAACACGACACCTACCTATTGGGAGCCTATAGTGATTTTCTATTAGATCAGAATCGACCGGCAGAGGCCCTGGACCTTCTTGAGACTACCATCAGACCTGATGGGCTACTGTTGCGATTAGCTCTTGCGGAACAAGAACTCCACACTCCAACCTTGCAGCAGCATATCGAAACATTAAAGGCACGTTTTGCAGCAAATCGATTGAGAGGCGATGCTCGACACCTCCGAGAAGAATCACGCTTCACACTCCATCTTTTACATAAACCCAAACACGCGTTGAACCTCGCATTGGAAAATTGGAGAATTCAACGAGAGCCTTGGGATGCTCGCATAGTGTTAGAGGCAGCACTTCAGAGTGGAGATTCTATTGCCGCTCAACCCATCGTCGACTGGCTGACTTCGAAGAACGTGGAAGATGTGGAATTGACAAATCTCATGGAAAAAGCCTCATGAAGCCCAAAGTCATTTTTCTCCTCACCTGTTTGCTGTTGCTCCTCTGTTCGAAATTCACACTAGCCCACAAAGCGAGCGACAGCTACTTGCGTTTCAAAGTTGACAGCAACACGATTCAAGGCCAATGGGATATTCCCCTGCGAGACCTCGAATACGCGATTGGAATAGATAGAAACGGAGACGGAAAGATCAACTGGGGTGAACTTCGCAATCGATATACAGCGATTAGAAATTATGCACTTCCTCGTCTACACATACAGGGAGACGACTCCAGATGTTGGAGCAACCCGACGGAAGATCTTGTCGATGAATACACCGACGGAGCCTATGCGGTTATACGCTTTTCGGTCGTCTGCCCTGAGGCCATACAAACATTGCAAATCAGGTACAGTTTACTCTTTGACTTAGATCCTCTTCATCGCGGCTTGCTACAAGTAGACTACGGTGGACACGTGCAAACCGGGATCTTGAGTCCTGATCAACCAACGATAGGCTTCAATCTAAAGGGAAGCTCACCTTGGCATGAGTTTGTCCAATTTGGACGAGAGGGTATCTGGCATATTTGGATCGGCTATGACCATATCCTCTTTTTGATCAGTCTTCTACTACCAGCCGTATTATGGTGGAGCGAAGGACGTTGGATCCCCAAACAAACCTTTCGTCCAGCACTATGGGAAGTCCTCAAAATCGTCACAGCGTTTACCTTGGCCCACTCCATCACATTGAGTTTGGCTGTATTAGGACTGGTG
>BQIU01000143.1 GCA_021603905.1 Nitrospirales bacterium | reverse complement strand
TCGCCCGAACTGCGCACCGTGTCGGCATACTGCTGCTGTTCCGGCGTCAGCGTCGTCTCTAACAGTAACCCCGTCATCCCGATCACCCCGTTCATCGGCGTCCGGATTTCGTGGCTCATCGTTGCTAAAAATTCGGACTTCGATCGACTGCCATCTTCCGCCATAACTTTGGCCAACTTTAGTTGATCTTCAGCCCGGGTTCGTTCTATGACTCGTCCAATCTGTGTTCCAATGATCGTCATGACCTCCAATAACCGATCATCAGGATCTTCAACATGTCTTGAGAAAAATTCTAAGACAGCAAAAACCTGGTTCCCGATTGAGACAGGAAATGCAAATCCACCCTTGACTCCAATATTATCTGCGACCTTTGCTCTCGGAAAATTCTGATCTTGAGTCACATCAGATAGCCAGACCGCACAACGTGAGGCCAAAACCCGACCAGGTAATCCGACACCTGATGAAAAGTGAGTGCGTTCTGAAATTTCTCGAAACACGTCGAACCCTGGAGAGTCGAGATGCCACATCGTTGTCGGAACAAGCACCTCTTCAGATTCATGTTTATACATATAGACATGTCCAACCGGCCACTTCGTATGCGTACACACGAGATCGAGAATTGCCTGAAAGGCTTCGTCGACAGAATGAGCTTCATTGGCAGAAATCGCCGCTTTCTGGAGCAATTGAACCATCGCGGTTTCACGTCGTAAGGCTTCCTCTGCCTGTTTACGTTCAGTAATATCTCGGATGAAGGCATGAAACGTCCATGTCCGATCTGCAGCGTTCAACGGAGAAATCGTTAGTTCAAGAGGAAAGACTCGCCCTTGTTTATCACATCCCGTAATTTCAACCCGTTTGCCTAAAATAGCTCCTTGTTGGGTTTCAAGAAACCGTGCAAGTCCTAAGTCATGGGCTTGACGATGTTGTAACGGAATAATCGTCTCGGAAAGCCGTCTTCCCAATATCTCTTCTCGAGACCATCCGAAAATTATTTCGGCCTGAGCATTCCAATCGGTGACGAGACCATGGCTATCCATTCCGACGACCGCATCCAATGCGGTATCAATAATTTGACGATTTCGCGCCTCACTAAATTTCAGAGCATGAGACAACCGTTCAACGGCTTTTCGCACAACATAAATAGCCAGGAGAAGCACCAAGAGACTAATCACGATTTGTTTGACAATCGCATTCACGGTTGCCGACTGCTGCTTTTTCATGGAAAGTTCAACGCGAATCCACCCAACAAGTTCATCATTGGCTCGAAGAGGTTGGAAAATAATGAGATGCTCTCCATCGACTCCTTCATGTGGCGTAGTCAACGAGGCAATCCCTCGTCCTGAAGACTCTTGAAGCGCCGGAGATGTCACAGTCTGTCCTATCTGCTCAAGCTGATCGGAGGCCACCACCATACTGTCCTTATCAATGACCACCACGCCTAATATTTCCTCATCATGCTGAACGCGGGTCATCAACGCTTCCTGAACGACAAACAGGTTCTCCAAGACAGCTGTCGCCCCAATGAGAGACAGCCCTTCGGCAAGAGCTAATCCCCGCTGCTTGGATGCCCGTTGCAACTCTTGTTGTTGCTCGATGACTTGGACGACACCATACACACCCATGAACAGGGCAATGATCGTTGAGAGGACAATCGTTAACCACTTTTCAGGATTGTTCATGATAAATTCCTGGAGTCGAAATTTTGAAAATCCCATCAAAAGAACCTATTTTTTCAGTTCAATATCAATCGTCTGTTGATCTGTCTCCGTAACGTGAATCGTCTGCGACTGTACACCCAAGTACTGATGCCAAATGTTCAACTGATACGTCCCAGGCGGCACGCCGCTAATCTTGAATGATCCAGATTTATCGGTCTGTGAAAAAAACGGATGAGTGAAGACATGAACCCACGCTTCCATAAATTTATGAGCATCACAACGAATATCGAGAATTCCCGGTCGGGCTAGTCGTTTTGAAATGGCTCGGTTATTCGGCGGGACGGCCACATTTAAAAATGTTTTTCCGTTTTGATGGATGTGTGTATTGTGCAAGACAGGATCAACACTCGTAATCTGTAACGAACTCCCGCTGTATGCGGCCTGGACGCGAGGGATAAACCGGCACTCGTAATTGGCAAGTTTGACAGCCTGCTTGGGTAAGGTCACTCGGCTCTTCTCAACTCCTTCAATGCTCACAATGACATCCTGAACACCATGCGAAATTGCATCACGCACAACGAGAGGCTCTTGTATTGAGGGACCACAATATTGGGCATCACGTGTCACGGCTAGCTTCTTGTCTGGTGGAATAGTGCCCCGAAATAGGATACGTCCTTCTACCGTTGTGAACGTTGGGCGTGCCTGACTTTCTTTCGCCATCGCAACATTCAGATAGGCAATATTCGATAAGAGGCATAACGCAATGGCGATATGTGGTAAGCGTGTTCTCATGATCCATCTCCAGACTGTGAAAGTGATGCGACATAGAGCGCAAGGTCCCAAGCTTCTTCTTGAGTCAGAGAATCCCCATACGACGGCATCGGCGTGCCATCCAACCCGGTCACCAGGGAACGGTAGATAGCATGGGGACCTTTTCCGCTTTTCAGTCGAGTTTTCGTGAGATCAGCAGGTTGAATACTTCTACCATTTGTATCGGAAAGAGATTGGGCCAGTGGACCATCCCCACGAGCATGTTCCCCATGGCATGCCTGACAAAACATATGTGTATACAACTCCTGTCCTCGTTGTGCCGCATCTGGTGTAACTGATCGTGATGGAGGAGCAAGAATAGGCTCACCTGCAGACTCTTCTCGAAAACGAGAAGAGAAATTTCTCACATATTCCACAACGGCTCGACGGTCTGGTTCAGACAAATCTCCATAATCAGACATCGATGTTCCTGCCACGCCGACAGATATTGTTCGAAACAAATCATCCCGAGTGGGCAGTTGCCCGGTCGGCGTGCTGCGAAACTTGAACACCCCTGCGGTAAAGTCTGTCGGTTGTGGGTGTAAGGAACTAGACAATTCACCCGTTCCATCGCCCTGATCTCCATGACACCGCATGCAATGCTTGGTATAAACACGCTCTCCCTGCGCAAGAAGCGCAAGTGACGATTCCAGATTCTGAATTTCAGTTCGCGCAATTGGTTCAACCTTGCTTGGCCGTTCAGCCGTGCCCTGGATGCCTTGGTGTGACAGTGACTGTCTTGCCATTTGGTTTTCAACACTGTGAACCGGTGGCTGAGTGGATGATTTCGAATGATTGTTTGGCACGCACCCAACACTGACGAGGAGAAGCAAAGAAAGGAGGCCACAACCATACTGCCACCCATTCAATCTGAGTAATTGTTGCAGACCATTCAGAGCACCGCGTGTTCGACACATGCAATAGCGACAGGACACTGGCCACACACCTCCCATTATTTTTGACCATTCGTAACACGTAAACAGAGATCCCTCTGTCAGTACATGATGACATAGACGATTTCGGCCATAGATTCTGTAATCTTGAGTGATAACCGTTTCAATTATAGCGAAACCGCAGAACGTTCAGCTGAATTGACGATAATACACAACGCAACCACACACATCGTACAAGCGAATGTTCAAAGGTACGGCTATAACTTCAGCATGTTTGAAGTGAGTCATTGCACGGGGTTAGTTGATATGCCTCAGTTGGACCTGGACACATGTCATTGATACATCAGGTCGATGGCTGAGTCACGCCGTTGAATGCCATGCAAGATTGCATCTTCTTGCATGGTATCGTGCCCAGGCATTCCAACTGTTGGACTCGCTATAACCTATAGGAGTTATCCAAGATCAAAAGCTCATAAGGAGGTCAAATACAAAGAAATGAGCCAATATCTAGGCAAGAAATACGGTGAATAGGAATAGGGAGGATTGTGAAGAGGTGAAGAAACCATCAACGTTCTCCAGCTTGCCCACTACTACGTCTAGGGTTATCCTTATCGTACCCGTTCTTGTTCAAAGGCTTGACAGACCCGCTGAAACTCTTGCTGAAGTGCCGTGAATTTTTCTGTCAATTGCCGCGCAGAGACAGTTCGCCCTTCTCGTTCCAAGAATCGGCAAATTTCCCCTAGAGGTTCGGCTCCCATATTGCGCGACATACCTTTCAACGCATGGGCCACATCAGCAATGCGATCGTGATCGTGTTGCTCAACCGCTTCTTGAAGCTGTGTCACGCAGTCTGTTGCATCATGAACAAACTGATCAATCATGCGGACCACAAAAGAGGGCTCCCCTAATGTCCGCCATTCTTTCACCGTCGCCTGGTCAATGGGAGGAATCGACTCGAAATTACTTGAATTCGACGAACTCATCTCAGGAGTCGTCTCGCCAATCTCGACTCTCGAGTCTGTCGGAAGCCATTTGGCCAGCAGTTCAGACAATTGCACGGACTTAATGGGCTTAGCGAGATAGTCATCCATTCCCGCATCCAGACATTTCTCTCGATCTCCAGTCATCGCATTCGCCGTCATGGCAATAATGGGTATCCGAGTCGTGCCTTCGCGTATCTCATGTCTTGACTTATGTTTCCGCTGCAAAACTTCACGACGGCGAATCTCGGTTGTGGCTTCATATCCATCCATTTCTGGCATTTGACAATCCATCAAGATCAGGTCATACGGGATTTGACGGACAGCCTCAATGGCTTCTTTTCCATTATTCACCACATCAACTCGATGCCCCCACCCTTGAAGCCGTAACATCGCCAACTGCTGATTCACCTGTTGATCATCCACCACCAGAATCCGTGCGGCAAGCTTCACAACAGATGCATGAACGGCAGAATGCCGCTCCGACGAATTCAGAATCTGATCGAAGCCTTGAGAGGTGAGGTTCATCACCGTCGCAATCCCCTGTTCTAAACACGCCTTTCGAACAGGTTTGCTCAGGTAGGCGTCAAATCCCCCTTCATGCAACGCGACAGGGTCCTCCGGCTTTCCTAACGATGACAACAAGATGAGTTTCGTGAACGCTAAAGCGGGGTCACCTTTGATGGCTTTGGCTAAGGTCACGCCGTCCATCCCAGGCATATGATAATCGAGAATTGCGAGATCAAAGGGTTTCCCACGCGAAACTCCGGCATGTAACACGGCCAGTGCTTCGGCAGGAGTGGAGGCCGTCACGGCCTCCATTCCCCAATCCTGTGCATATTGCGAAAGCAGGTAACGATTCGTTGGATGATCGTCAACACAGCAAATTCTCAAATTCTGGAAACAACTATCGTGTGCCGTGGAAGGCTGACGACACGGGTCTTGCTTCTGTAATCGCAAGGTGAACCAGAACACACTGCCTTGTCCAACTTGACTGTCGAGTCCGATGGTTCCATCCATTAACTCAACCAGTCGTTTACAAATCACAAGACCTAAGCCGGTTCCGCCGTATTTTCTGGTCGTAGAACTATCGGCTTGGGTAAAGGCTTGAAAGAGCCGATCTTGTACCTCTGGGGCAATCCCAATACCGGTGTCAGACACCTGGACTCGAAGTTCCATTTCTGTCTCTGTCTCATCAAGTCGTAACACTTGAATCGCGACCTCTCCCGAGTCAGTAAATTTGATCGCATTACTCACAAGATTGAGCAACACTTGCCGCAACCGGCCAGGATCTCCCCGCACGGCCGTCGTTACATCTGGAAACACAAACGATGAAACTTCCAACCCTTTACTGGTCGCCTTTTCAGTTAATAAGTCCAAAGTTTCTTCCACAGCAATCTGCAGATCAAAGTCGATGACCTCCAGTTCAAGTTTCCCAGCTTCAATCTTTGAAAAATCAAGGATATCGTTAATAATGGTCATGAGGGCTTCACCAGAATTGCGGACCGTCTCAGCATAATACTTCTGGGAGCGTGTCAATTCTGTTTCGAGCAAAAGTCCGGTCATGCCAATAACCCCATTCATCGGGGTCCGTATTTCATGACTCATCGTGGCCAAAAACTCGGACTTAGACCGTGCCGCTTCGACGGCTTGGTCACGAGCCTGTCCGAGTTCAATGTTCTTTGTTTCAAGCTCTTGCGCCACCCGGGCAAGTTGTTTCTCACGTTGCGTTCGTTCTGTCATATCCCGAACCAGAGCAATCATGCATTTTTTTCCTCCCACTTCGATGATCGATGAGGAAATTTCTGCGATCAAATGATGGCCCATTTTCGTCATACAGCTCAGCTGATCAGTCCAGCCGTATCCACGTTGCGAAACAGAGTGAAAAAAGTCCAACAACGCCTGACCTTCGGTCGGATAAATGGCAAAGACCGACATGGAAACAAGTTCTTCTTCTGAATATTCCAGCATACTGGCCGCACGGGAATTTGCTTCGAGAATCGTATTGTCCTTGAGATCAACCACAAAGATCGCATCGTTGGAATGGCTGAAAATTTTACGAAACCGCTCCTCACTATCCAATAAGGCTTTTTCGGCACGCTTTCGTGTCGAAATATCTTTAAAGGTGACAACCGCACCACCCATTCCGCTTTCTTCATCGTAGAGAAACGTCCGTGTATATTCGGCAGGGAAGCGTGTTCCATCCTTTCGAAAAAACTGACTGAGTTTGACTTCACCCATTTCTTCAATGGAGAGATTATCACGAAGTCGCGGTTCTTGTTGAAATGCTTGATCATCCTGAGTCTCGCTCAAAGGCTGAATCAAATGCTCAGGCTTTCCGATAAGTTCATGTCCTTCCCAGCCAAGAAACCGAGTCGCCATAGGATTCACGAACGTAATGTTGCCTTCTCGATCGACCCCGTAAATACCCTCTCCCGCCGTTTCCAATATCAATTCCTGACGCCTTGCTAGTTGCGTCACTTCTTCAGTCGCACGTTGAACACGCTCTTCTAATTGCTCTTGATGGTGTTGTAGTTGTTTGTCACGTTCCTGAATTTGCTCTAACATGTCATTGAACCCGTCAATCAAGGTTCCCACTTCATCATCCGTTTGCTTTTTCAGACGAAGACTATAATCCTTCTTTTTGGAGACTCGACGCACAAGTGCAGTTAGTTCAGTGACAGGCCCTGTGATGGCTCCTTGGAGTCGCGAAGACAACATAAACGCAAGCAAGGTCGCTAAAATCAGCAGAACTCCGGCATAACTGGCATATTCGGCAATCGTGACATACAACGATTTGATGTCTGATTTGATATACAGGGTTCCAATCTTTTCTCCATTCGAGAGAATGACATGCATCATTTCCAGTGTATTTTTGTTAAACAGATACCCACGGTCATCGTTCAGAATGGGAGGAGTGAACGAATGTGGATGACGTACATATTGAGCAAAAACTTGATCATGTACATCGTATAGAACAGCCGCATTGATTCCAATTTGAAGTTCTAGGGTTTTGAGTAACTGATTCCCTGAAATAAAATCATCTGCTGACAACGCAGGAATACTACTCGTACCAATAATATTTGCCTGAGCGGAAAGTTCCTGAACCATGGTTTGGCGAAGCGTGACGAGGTACGTGACAATAAAGACTTCGCAGGCCACCAGCAGGGCCACACACGTCGTCAACGTCGTCAAGGAATTGAGTTTGCGTTTGATTGGCGCATCAAGAAATCGACCAAAACTTTTTTTCGAATGATTGGGCCGTGCTTTCTTTGAAGCCGTCTCTTGAGTCAAGTGACGTTTGCGTAATGTATTCAATTGATCCATATGATCATCTCGTGAAGTCTAGAGTCTTTGTTCGTTTCATTTCGATCCACGTATGACAATCGAAAGAGTCAAATATCATAGGTTAAACAGCATGATGCCATGTGCGATTCATTGAACAGACAATCCTTACTTCGGGGCACGCAAGGCAGCTTGAGCGTGCACAAACTCTGCTTGCAGCGTCGGGACAAAGGGCTCGGCTTCACACACCGCCCCGGCCTTGCCCACGCCTTCCGCATGCACCGCCAACGCCAACAGCCGCTTCACTCCCAAATTGGCACAAATCCCCTTTAACCCATGCGCCGCGTCCCTCAGCGCCTGCGCATTCTGCGCCTCCACC
>BQIU01000142.1 GCA_021603905.1 Nitrospirales bacterium | reverse complement strand
GCAGCGAGAACTGCCCACCGAGTCTTACGACCTTTCATAATGCCTTCCCTCCTCTTAAAGAATTTCATTAGATATAATAGTTTTCAAAATTCTTTTAAATTTCATGTAGAACAGAACGCACTACTCTTCTTCCATAACCTTGAAGCCCGTGATCGTATCACCATCGGTAAGTTGTACTTCCATGGCCACAAAATCTTGTGCGGCTTTGGTGAGTTGATCTAACAACGCCTTGTCTTTCACCCGTAACCGTACTGTGGTTTGCGGGTTGTACCAACCGGCATAGGCCTTGTTTTTGTCTTCTCCGCCAGTGAAGCCCCAGCTACAGCATGCCACCAATGGGTCAGGCAGTGCAACATTTCGATCATCGGAAGCCCGACCTGGGAAGTTGCCAGTTTCTGCAGGATCACTGGTATTCCAGTATTGGATTCCAAACAACACTTCACCTTCCGGGTTATCAGCCCAGTGAGAGTACAATCTCCCCTTCAAACTCGATACCTTCTCTCCTTTAAAGGAAATTTTTCCTTGACTAGTGACGTCTTTAGGATCACCCTTTGATTTTGGGTTTTTTTCCGCTGGACCATCTTGAGCAAGGGAAACACCGGTCATACCAAATGTCAGAAGACCGAAGGCAACTAGCGCTACGACCCCAACACGAAAAGATGACTTGTTCATCTCCTCCCTCCTTCACTGTTGTTAGAATGACTTAAATAAAGGATACCAACAATCTTTTGGGAACACTCTTGTTTCAAAACAATGACTCAATTCTTTTGATCGTTCTAGCAATTTTCTCTTCAAGGAAATTAGAGGACCATGCTACTTATCCGAGATCTGGTTGTCAAGCAATTATTCATCGAATTCCAAGGGTATTTTAATGGACTCCGTTTAACGTCACCTTCTTAGCGACCGGGCCTAACGCGGTCACCACAAGTCCATTTATATCAAGGAGTTGCCGATTTAATTGACGAAGATCATCAATGGAAATCTGGTCAATTTCTCGGATCATTTCCTGAAGTGAAACGTAGCGCCCCTGATACAACTCATTCTTGGCCAGTTTATTCATCCGCCCATACGTGCCTTCCAGTCCTAACATGAGATTCCCTTTGAGTTGCGTTTTGGTTCGCTGAAGTTCGACTTCTGTCACCCCGCGCCGACAAAGTTTCTGAATTTCTTTGCACACAACACGAACAACGTTCTCAACTTCTTCTGATCGTGTCGCAGCATACACGGTCAACAGCCCACCATCAGAGAAACCAGACAGATGCGAATAGATCGTATAAGCCAACCCTCGTTTTTCTCGTAACTGTTGAAATAATCGAGAACTGACGCCTCCCCCGAGGATGGTGTTTAACACATTGGCGGTATAACGATCAGGATGTCCGACAGGCAATCCTTTAAAGCCCATGCATAGGTGAACTTGCTCGAGTTTTTTGCGGTACACGCGCGCTTTCATCGACCCATTATCGGGCCAAGGGTCCAGAACTTTTGATGTCGGAGAGGCTTGAGTTCGAGTCCACCCACCAAAATATTTGTTTAATTGAGGAAGTAATTCCTCGACCTTAAAATTCCCTGCAATGGAAACAACGGTTTTTTCGGGATGGTACTGATTCTGTAAATACCGAAGAAGATCACGTCGTTTCAACGTGGTCATGGTCTCAGGTTCACCCAATATCGGGCGCCCTAACGGATGAGTGCCTAAGACATCTTTTCCATGGAGCTCATGAACAAGATCTTCCGGGTCATCCTTCACCATACGAATTTCTTCTAATATCACTTGTTTTTCTTTTTGAATCTCTGCTGTGCTAAACCGAGACTCGTGAAACAAATCAGCCAACAGGTCCAAAGCATGTCCGACATGCTGATCCAAGACTTTCACATAAAAGGCGGTTGCCTCATGTGTGGTAAACGCATTCATTTCACCACCCAAGGCATCAATTTCATTGGAAATTTGTGCAGCCGTCCTCCGCTTTGTCCCCTTGAACATCATATGTTCGATAAAATGGGAGTAACCGGATTCGCTGGTGGCCTCATTCCGACTTCCCACGTTTGCCCAAATGCCAATAGCAATGGACCTTAGCGAAGACATCCGCTCAAGAACGACCCGCACGCCATTATCTAATATGACTTTTTTATACACAAATTGGCTCTTTGCAATTACCTTACAATGACACTACTCTTCGGCTGGGGCACTTTCACCCATCGCCTCTTTACGACTTAGGCGAATCTTTCCTTGTCGATCAACCTCAAGCACTTTGACGAGAATCTGTTCGCCTTCTGAGATTTCGTCCGATACTGCCTGCACTCGATGGGGAGCCAACTGCGAAATATGCACTAATCCATCAACATTCGGAAGAATTTCGACAAAGGCCCCAAAATCCACAATTTTCCTGACAGTACCGAGATATATTTTCCCAGGCTCAACTTCCTCAACCAAACGATTAATCATTTCCTTAGCTTTTTCCGCAGACTCACCATCCACCGCCGCAATCGTGACAAGACCAGAGTCATCCACATTCACCTTGACGCCACATTCAGAAATAATACTGCGTATGGTCTTTCCACCTGGCCCGATGACGTCACGAATACGGTCTTGCTTGACTTGCAAATTAAAGATTCTTGGAGCGTATGGAGCAAGCGTTTCGCGAGGGGTCGCCAGAGCCGCATCCATTTTCTCTAAGATATGTAAACGTCCAACGCGTGCCTGCTCCAAGGCTTCCTTCATGAGAGCGGGCGTTACGCCGGATATTTTGATATCCATCTGAAGAGCCGTGACTCCTTGCTTCGTCCCCGTCACCTTAAAGTCCATATCCCCTAAATGATCTTCAAGCCCTAAAATGTCTGAGAGAATCAAAGAGCGGTCTTGCTCAAGAATCAGACCCATCGCAATCCCTGCTACAGGGGCTTTAATTGGAACGCCGGCATCCATCATGGCCAAGGTCCCACCACAGACCGTCGCCATAGACGATGACCCATTGGACTCCAAAATATCGGAGACAATACGAATCGTGTAGGGAAATTCTTCTGCTGACGGCAAGACTGAAGACAGGGCTCGTTCAGCAAGTTTACCGTGTCCAACTTCTCGTCGTCCTGGCGAACGAAGTGGCCGCGCCTCACCAACGCAAAATGGAGGGAAATTGTAATGCAATAGGAATCTTCGAAAATATTCCCCTTCCAGAGCGTCAATTCTCTGCTCATCTTCTTTTGTTCCCAATGTCACCACGGCTAAGCTTTGCGTCTCTCCTCTTGTAAAGAGAGAAGACCCATGGGTCCTTGGAAGCAGCCCGACTTCACATGTAATCGGCCGGATATCCGCAGGACCTCGACCATCGGCCCTCACTTTTCCGTCTAAAATCATGTTCCGGACTTCTGAATATTCTAAATCATGATAAATACGCTTGACCTGTTCAGCACGTGCCTCATCATCTTCCGCAAGCTTCTGGACAGCATCCTGACGGATCTGATCAAGTTGTCCCTGTCGAGCACTTTTATCCGGAATAACAATCGCCTGACGAATGGGGTCTGCCACGATGACGCGAACTTGAGACTCCAGTTCGGCGTCAATGGGCTCAACCTCAAACACTCGCTTTTCTCGACCAACGAGCTTTTGCAACTCAACGATTTTTGCAACGATTTTTTTAATTTCTGCATGAGCTAACTCTATCGCCTCAAGCATCGTTGACTCCGGTAGTCCGTGAGCTCCGGCTTCGACCATCATGACCGCATCAGCCGTCCCTGCAACGACAAGATTTAAATCACTGGCCTCCATAGTCTTGTGATCGGGATTCACCACGAACTGGCCGTTTGATCGACCGATTTTCACACCCGCTAACGGCCCACCGACCGGAATATCAGAAATGGCCAAAGCCGCAGAAGAGGCCGTCATACCCACAGTATCGGAGGAGATTGTCTGATCCACAGAAAGAACTGACGCAATGACTTGGGTCTCATAGTGATACCCTTCGGGGAAGAGTGGACGGATTGGCCGATCAATTAAACGACTCGTCAAGACCTCTTTTTCGCTTGGTGCACCTTCACGCCGAAAAAATCCACCTGGAATTTTGCCAGCCGCATATGTTTTCTCAATGTAATTGACGGTTAGCGGCAAAAAGTCCGTTTGAGGCTTGAGCGTCTTAGCTGAGACAGCCGTTGCCAATACTACAGTATCTGCATAGGAGGCCAACACAGCACCATCAGCTTGTTTCGCCATTTTCCCTGTTTCTAAGCGAAGGGTCTGTCCACCAACCTCGATCTCCACGGCATGTATCATTGCTCTCTCCTCTCGAGCGGTTTCCGCACTCACCAACTCGGAACCCAAAATGTTTTTCTCAAGGCCAATATGTCCATTGGCGTTGCGTGATAATTATTTCCGCAGACCCAGCGACGCTAACAATGTTTGATACTTCGCATGATCCACACGACGTAAGTAGTCCAACAAACGACGTCGCCGACTCACCATTTGCAACAATCCTCGTCGAGAATGATGATCTTTTTTATGCGACTTAAAATGTTCCGTCAAATCTGTTATTCGGCTCGTCAAGACTGCAATTTGCACCTCAGATGAACCCGTGTCTTTCTCATTACGCTGAAATTGTTGAACAACAGCTACCTTCGCTTCTTTTGTGAATGCCATCGCATGTCCCTCCTCCTCGTATGCGCTAATCCGAAATTATCTCTCAATACACATGGTTTCAACTCGTACGGTTCCCATCTCATGTCCTCCCGATGAGCGAGTCGATGATCCCGTGATTCCAATAGCCAACAATTGACCTTGGATGTCCCGAATTCGAACACGTTGCCCTTCACCGATCTTGCTCATGTTCTCATCTTGATTCACCAAAATATCTTTCCATGGAATCGGCACACCATTCATCACCTTTTTCATGTCCTCAGCCTTCATCACCACCACAACGGGTAATTGGGGAAGCGCCTCATCAATCGTCAAGAAGGATCGGGACATTTCTGAGGAAAGCCGCGCTTCGGTCAGCCCATCAACATCGAGTGCATCTTGAACGGAAAAAGGCCCGACGCGACTTCGTTCAAGCCAGAGTAAATGTCCTCCGACCTTTAAACGATCGCCAATGTCGGCACACAGGGTCCGAATATATGTCCCCTTGGAGCAATGTACCCGTAAATCCACATCACACCCTCTCACCGCCAACGTTTCCAGTCGATAAATCGTGACTGACCTCGGATTTCTCTCGACAGTCTCCCCACGTCGAGCAGCCCGATAGAGAGGTTGCCCTTTGATTTTGACCGCTGAATACATAGGTGGAATCTGCTGGATATCACCCACAAATTCATTGACAACTGATCGAATCAGGGATTCAGACATCCCATCGACAGGCGTTTGGTGGATAATCGCACCCGTGGCATCCTGAGTATCGGTTGATTGGCCAAGTCGCAAAACCGCTGCGTACTCCTTCTCCCATTCGAGCAGATAGCTCGCAATTTTAGTTCCTTTCCCCAGTAAAATAGGGAGAACCCCAGTCGCTGCAGGGTCGAGCGTTCCAGCATGCCCGATCTTCTGAATACCCAACAACTGTCGAAGATGAAGGACCACATCATGGGAAGTCCACCCAACAGGTTTCAGGACATTTAAAATTCCGTGAAGATGGCTTGGCACAATATTGGTGGAACGTTGAGGATGAGCAGCAGTGAGGATGGATTCCATATAACGTATCGATTTGTCCCTTTTATCCTCAGAATGGTAAGGGATCGGAGTCATCTTCATGATGTGGAAGCGAATCTAACAACTGATCGATTCGACGACCGTGCTGACGACTTCCATCGTGACAAAAAGTTATGTTAGGGGTGTAGCGCAATTCAAGACGTCGACCCAGCTCCCCTCGAACAAACCCCACCGCATTGGAAAGTCCTTGTAATGCCGCATCTTCCGATTCACCTTCTCGAAGAGATGTCACATAGACTTTGGCAAATCGTAGATCTGGACTCAGATCGACATCCGTCACGGTGACAAATCCAACGCGAGGGTCTTTGATCTTGCGAGCAAGAATATCAGCCACCTCCATACGGATTTGATCCGCCACCCGTTCTGCCCGTTTGTAACTTGGCTTGGCCATGACTGTTCACGTTCGTGAGAACCCTCTTATAATAATTCAATATGGGATCGACTGATGACTAATGTCGGATTTGACTGAATCGCATTACGAACCTGATCTAGCACCTGATTGACTCGACCCGATTCATTCGCCACGCAGGCAATACCCAAAACTGCCTTCTGCCATAAATTTTGATCATCCACCTCAGCTACAGAGACATTGAACTTCCCACGAAGACGCGTCTTTAAACTGGAAAGAATTTGACGTTTCGCCTTTAACGATTGACTCTCAGGGAAATGCAACTCAACTGTGCACAGTCCAATAACCATTCATCAACAAGGCCGTCGATTCATGATGTTTGGCTGCCCCCCGACCATGACCTGAACTCATAAATAATTAGGAATCATAGCCCTGCGTGAGCAGCACCTAAAGCTTAACGGCTTCCTCATCGTAAACATAGGCTTCAAGAATGTCTCCAGCCTTGAGATCATTGAAGTTCTCAACGCCAATTCCACATTCATAGCCTTGCTGAACCTCACGAGCATCGTCCTTAAATCGCCTCAAGGATCCAAGCTTCCCTTCATAGACCAGCACATTGTCTCGTAAGACTCGAATACCCGCACTTGCTCGAGCTATCATCCCATCAGTGACATAACATCCAGCAATCGTCCCCATTTTGGGTACCGTAAACAACTGGCGGACTTCCGCACGTCCCAACACACGTTCTTTCAATGTCGGAGCCAGTAACCCTTCGGCCGCCGACTTCAGTTCAGACATGACTTTATAAATTACCGTATGCAATCGAATCTCAACACCTTCGCGTTCAGCTAAGGAGGCCGCCTTCGGTTCAGGACGGACATGAAACCCAATGACTAAGGCTTGGGAAGCCGCGGCTAACAACACATCGGACTCACTAATCCCTCCGACGCCACTGTGAATCACACGAAAACGCACAAGATCGGATGAAAATTTCTCCACCGCATCACGAATAGCCCCGGCGGAACCCTGTACGTCAGACTTAATGAGTATCGCGAGTTCTTTCACTTCGCCTTCCTGAATTTCAGCATAAAACTCATCAAGGGTACGACGTGGTCCTGTGGCGGCTAAGTCAGCCGTTCGTTGCTTGTCTTGACGCCCCTCTGCAATACCCCGAGCCATTCGCTCGTCTTTGACAACGACTAATTGGTCTCCAGCAGCCGGTACACTTAAAAGACCAATCACTTCAACCGGAATGGAGGGACCCGCTTCTTTCAGTTTTGCACCTGTATCCGAATTTAATGCTCGAACCCGACCACTGACCGCGCCCATCACAAAGATGGCCGACGTTTTGAGGACTCCATGTTGAACAAGCACCGTGGCAACGGGACCTCGCCCTCGATCCAATCGAGCCTCTAAAACCACGCCTCTTGCTGAACAGGCAATATCAGCTTTGAGCTCAAGAATTTCAGCCTGTAGAAGAATCATTTCCAATAGTTGATCTAAGCCAAGCTTCTCCTTGGCAGATACTTCGACAAAAATGGTTTGCCCTCCCCACGCTTCAGAAATCAGGCCATGCTCACTGAGCCCCTGTTTCACCCTATCGGGGTTGGCTTCGGGTTTATCGATTTTATTGACCGCAACAACGATCGGAACATTTGCAGCCTGTGCATGATTGATGGCCTCAACAGTTTGCGGCATCACCCCATCATCAGCCGAAACCACCAAGACGACAATGTCCGTCACTTGAGCTCCACGAGCCCTCATCGCCGTAAAGGCCTCGTGACCTGGAGTGTCCAAAAATGTCACACGCTTCTCACCTACCTTCACAGAGTACGCCCCGATGTGCTGTGTAATCCCCCCAGCTTCCCGATCTGTCACATGCGTTTGGCGTATGGCATCAAGCAATGAGGTTTTCCCATGGTCTACATGCCCCATAATCGTGACAACTGGAGCACGTGGCACAAGCTGCTTCTCTGTGGTCTCTTCGAGA
>BQIU01000141.1 GCA_021603905.1 Nitrospirales bacterium | reverse complement strand
AATTCAATCTTCTGCTGAACAAGCTCTTCCTGCATCGCCGCATCTGATTCCGATGAACCTTCATCAGCACCCATTGCAGACTGCTCCTCACCCTCACCATCATTCACACTGCCTTCCGCGTCAGACTTTTCAGGATCGTAGAGTAATTTGACTTTGGTTAATCCACATAAGGTTGTCAGCTCTCTCCGACATTTGACTTTGAATGTATTCGTTGGAAATGGATGACTAAACCACGATCCCTCGATTTTAATATATAAACCGATTCGCAAGTCGTTTGCTGTGATTTCTTCAAATGCCATTGTGAAAGACTCCGAGACTATTAAGACAACGCTGCTAGTTAATGACTACAACGACTCACCTTTTCACCAAACCCATAAATCCAACCATCTGCTTAAAGTTAGTCCGATCAAGATTCGCTCCCTGCAATTCTGTGCCCGTGAGGTCAGCACGCCGAAGTTCAGCATCAGCCAAATTCGCTTCTCTGAAGTCGGCATCGCGCAAGTCAGCACACTGGAACTGCGCCCTAGTCACATTCGCCTCCCTAAAGTTGGCGTCTCGGAGGTCGGCACTTTGAAAATTGACCTCATGGCAATCAGCTCTCTTAAGACGCGCTAAAATAAATATGGCATACGAACAGTCGGCTTGCACTAAACAGGCTTCAGTCAGGTTCGCACCTATAAAGTGCGCCCCTTCACATTTTGCTCGACCAAGATTTGCCCCTACCATGTTCGCTCCAAACAAATAGGTCTGTGCCAAATTCGCCTCACGAAAATCCACGTCTTCCAAATTGGCCCCGGTCAAATTGATATGTTGAAAATCCAAACCCTGAAGGTCGGCTCCATTGAGATCCGGACGAAGAAAAGGATTTTCTTCTCTCCAGGTATTCCAATTGGAGATTTCTCCCTTCAAAAGTTTGTGTAGATGGAGAGGGTTCGCCATGATACTTCCTTCCTACCGGTCGTCATTACCTGGCCTCATCACACAAACCATTTAGAGGAGGCGGCTGCCTTTGCTCTATCAGTTGTGACTCTATTTTTACGCGTACGTGGAAACTCTCTGACCTCCAAGACGTCAATAAAAGTCTTACTGCACTTTCGGTTGTTCATGGCAGAATATTGAGACATTCTTTGTGTGGGATGAAGATGTTTATGGTCTCGTGCCTCTCAACGGTCAATTCGAAGGACTGGTCGCCGGAATACGCGAAGCCATGGCCTCCTCGTTAGAGGGATACATCTTGATAATGCTTTCAAGATTGGTCAAGGTCAAAATTTTTTGGACATAACTGTGTGCATCAGCAATGACCAGCCGGACATTGGCCCCCTCCAGAGTCTTATACGCCACCGTGATTAGGCCAAGGGCAACGCTATCAATAAAGGTGACCTCTTTCATATTGAGAATGACCAGGTGGGCAACAGACTCCTTGGTCTTTTGAATCTCGGCTTGAAAATCATGGCGAGCATGAAAGTCTAATCGGCCAGCCAGCGATAAAATCGCGACATCGCCTCGTGTCGTTTTGGTAATCAACATGTCATGTTCCTTTATGGCTGGACTTCAACACCGGCATGAGATCATCACACGTATATGGGTACTTGGAAAAATTCGTTGTGGATCATGCATGCCGATGACCAATGCAACCGGCTTTGAGCCCCACTTTAAACTGCAGAGGATCCTGTTCTCTTTAACTTACAAAAGTGAACACCAAGCAGCCTAACAAAACCAAAGAATGGTTCAGATATTGAGAAACGGCATACAAGTTCCAGAGATCATCAAATATCAGTCACGTGATATATCATCACAATAGATCAACCTTTATTTTTTCTTTATATCGGTGAGCGTGAAGGAATTCTTTAGATGCACACGAATTAGGTCTGTCATCGCTTGCTAGTCAGGTTGGAATCGGCTCTTCTCAGAGAAAGATGTCTCCGATGATGATGTAGGCAGGAATTTCAAATTAGCCATTGTTGTAGACGGGGATAGGTTCTCGTGCTCTCAGGTCAACATACGTTCGTTGTACCTCAAGCATTAAGGGAAGCATATCTTCAAAAAGTTCAACGAGATTCGGATCAAGGTGTGTTCCCGCTAAATCACGAATATGTTCGGTCGCTCTCTCTATAGCCCAGGCCTCTTTATAGGGACGTTCTGAGGTCAAGGCATCGAAAATATCGCAAATGGCACAGATTCTTCCGGGCAATGGAATATCATCACCTGACAGCTTATTCGGATACCCGGAACCATCCCACTTTTCGTGATGGGTCAAGGCAATCACCTCTGCCATTTGTAAAAGCGGAGAATCACTACCTGAAAGTAATTCGGCGCCAATAAGAGTATGCCGGCGCATGATGTGCCATTCTTCAGGAGTCAATTGATCCGGTTTCAAGAGAATTTCATCAGGAATGCCAATTTTGCCAATATCATGCATGGGCATGGCCTGCTGAATCAGCTTACAATCCTCTTCGTCCATTCCGACCGCTTGGGCCAAAATAGCCGCGTAGTGACTCATGCGCACGATATGCGCTCCGGTATCATTATCTCGATACTCTGCAGCTCGACCTAACCGATGAATCACATCACGCTGCGTTTCTTCCAATGCTTTTGTTCTGGCGGATACCGTTTCTTCTAATGTTTCCAAGTGCTGAGCATTTTCCCGATGTAAGAGACTCGTCTCTAATAAATTACGAATCCGCATAAGGACTTCGACCTTGTCAAACGGCTTATTGAGAAAGTCTTTGGCTCCCGATTCAAGCGCACGCAACCGTGTGCCACGGTCTTCTTCTGAGGTCAACACAAGAATGGGCAAATAGGTTCGTTTATTGATGATTTTCAACTGCCCCATCACTTGAAAGCCATCAACTTCTGGCATACGAATATCCAGACAAATCAAATCTGGATTGATTTCCCGGTAGATCTTCACAACATCGCTTGACTCTGTCGTACTATGTACATTGGTATAACCCGCCGCTTGAAGAATATTCTCCAAGAGCATGACGTTGGTCATTTGGTCATCCACGATTAGAATCGCCGCTTTTTGACATTGCTGCTGAGAAATCATCGAACTCACCTACAAATATTGACTGAAGAGTGAAAATGAATAAAATCCCGAACACGAAGTATTATAGCGAATCCATTTAAATTCCAATTGAATGATTGAGTCTGACAGTGCGTATATAGTACGCCTCAAACATTGAAAATTATTTAATACGGCTATAAGCATCTCAACGTCATACGGACGGCATAGAATACTGTCTGTTTCGGTTAATTTTCCACGAACTTTATGTATCGTCGCCATTTCATTAAAGCCTGTCGTTTCAGAATAATCATGAAACATGACCTATTGATCATCATCAACGCAGAACCTTGAATCGGTATCGAACATTTGCGCAGAAGGTCTATAAAAAGATACGAAACATTCATTGTTTTTTCTCACAACCCAGGCCTCACCTCCTTTGCCTCACTTCCAACGTTCAATCCTGAATGACTCCACACCCACCGACTTCGTCATGATTCAAGAATGCGAAGACGGACGTTGTACCTCCGATAGGGCACGATCAATGTGGCTTAATTCAGATTTGAGTTCTGCCACTTCCCCTGGGACACCTTCGAGACTATCGGATTGACGTTGATGCTCAAGTTTCTCTGCAATCGCAGCCAGTCGATGCGCACCCATGTTCCGAGAAATACCCTTCAACCCGTGAGCTGCCTCTGCTAGGGTGTTCGAATCTCCCTGTTCCACGGCTTGTTCAAGTTGCATCACACAGGTCATCGCATCTTCCGCAAACTGCTGAATCATCTGTGCTACAAAATCATCCCCACCCATGCTCCGATATTCTTCAAGCACTGTCATATCAATAGGCACATCCTCTGAAGCATGAATGGGCTCCGGGACCGTATGAGCATCCTGCGACAATTCATCTCCACTTTCCATTGTTGCCCCCTCACTTTCTGCAGAGTGGTTTTCATTCAAACATGGCCGATCGATGTCCGTCACTTGTTCCTCCTCCAGCTTATCCTGTGGCACATTTGCTTGTTTATCCGCACCCTGTAATATGTTTTGTGTCGCGTCTTGTGTCAGGCTTATTTCATTTTCCACCTGAGACATCATTGGTAAAGCTTCTTCATCTGAATGATCCGGCTTAACGTCTGAAGACTCATCCTCATTTTCTGGAAGCCACTTTTCGACCATTTCCGTCAACTGCTGAGGCGTCACGGGTTTCGTAATGTAATCATCCATTCCTGCAGACAAACATGTTTCTCGATCACCTTGCATCGCATTCGCTGTCATGGCAATGATCGGAACGTGAGGACTCGTCGCTCGTCGCTCGTCGCTCGTCGCTTGTATTTCGTCGGATAATTCACGTTTCCCGTCTTGCGTTTCACGCTTCACGAGCGACGCTTCACGGCGACGGATTTCAGCCGTCGCTTGGTACCCATCCATCTCAGGCATTTGGCAATCCATAAGGATGAGGTGATAAGAAATACGACTCCAGGCTTCAATCGCTTCTGTTCCATTCGCGACGACATCAGCTCGATACCCTAATCGTTCAAGCATCAACACGGCCAACTCCTGATTCACACGATGATCATCCGCAACAAGAATACGCTCGCCTTTGCGCCGTCGACGGACCTTATAACTCGAACGATTATCGACCGGTTGAGATTTGGCAATCGAGGTTTCGCCTGTCTCACTCAGGAGCATAGTCAACACTTCAAACAACTGATTCTTCCGAATAGGTTTGGTGAGATAGGCCTCAATTCCAACCGCCTGCGCACTCGCACTGTCACCTCGCTCTCCGACAGACGTCAGTAACATCAGCTTAACGCCCGACACGTGAGGATCACTCTTAATCAAGCGAGCCAGGGCTAGACCATCCATCTCCGGCATGTGTCCATCCACAATGCACACGTCAAATGGTTTTCCTCGTTGCGTGGCCCCTTGCAGCATCGCCATCCCCTCGGCCGGAGTCGAAGCCACAGCACATTCCATCCCCCAATCGTGTGCATATCGCATCATTAGATAACGATTTGTACTATGGTCATCCACGCAACAGAGTCGAAATCCTTCAAGCGTCTTCCTCGGAACTATTGTTATGTGTCCAGACTGTTTCCCTAATCGAAGAGTAAACCAAAACACACTGCCCTTACCGATTTGACTGGTGACCCCAATTTCTCCCTCCATCAGCCCGACTAATTGCTTGCTAATTGCCAATCCGAGTCCGGTCCCGCCGTATTTCCTGGTTGTTGAACTGTCAGCTTGACTAAATGATTGAAAGAGTTTTCCCTGTGCCTCAGGCGAAATACCAACACCCGTATCAGATACATGGACACGGACGACCACATGTTCCGCTGTTTCCTCTTCACGGAGCACTTGCACGCCAATTTCCCCTGATTCGGTAAATTTAATGGAGTTACCCACTAAGTTGAGAAGAATTTGGCGGATACGACCCGGATCTCCACGAACCGCAGTCGGGACGTCATCGAACACCAAACCGGTCAATTCCAACCCCTTGCTTGAGGCACGTTCGGCCATGAGCTCCAAGCTTTCTTCAAGGGCTGTTTGTAAATCAAAATCAATCACTTCAAGTTCCAATTTCCCGGCTTCAATTTTAGAGAAATCTAGAATATCGTTGATAATCGTCAACAACGCGTCAGATGAATTCCTCACGGTTTCAGCATAATATCGTTGATGATGAGTCAGCTCTGTCTCTAATAAAAGTCCTGTCATTCCAATGACGCCATTCATCGGAGTCCGGATTTCATGGCTCATGGTCGCTAAAAATTCAGACTTGGCCCGAGCCGCGTCCAGAGCTTGATCTCGGGACGTGGCCAGTTGCAGATTCTTGACTTCCAGGTCAAGTGCCGTTTCCCTCAACCGTGCTTCAATTCGTTCTCGCTCCTGATTTTCCATGCGTAAGAGATCATTCGCCTGAGACAACTCTTCTGTACGATCGGAGACCAGAACTTCGAGCTGTTCTTGATGCTGAGCCAATTGTCGATCACGTTCTTGGATCTGACTCAACATCGCGTTAAACCCATCGATGAGCGTTCCCACTTCATCATTCGCCTGCCGCTGAACACGCAAGGAATAATCTTTCTGCTCTGATATTTTTCGAGAGACCGTCGTCAGTTCCAAGAGAGGATCGGAAATCATCCTCTGGATCCTGGTGGACAGAAGAAACGAGACAAGTCCAGAAACGATAAAGACAAGCAGGGTGATGCCGATAATCTCTTGTAGACGTGTACCGAGCACACTCAGACTGAGCTGAAGATAGATATTCCCGAGTCGTTCCCCATTGAGGGTAATGTCCCGAATAATCGACACGGAGGATAATGAGAATTTCCCACTCTGTTCTCCAGCTATTTTTAATGTCGCCGCCGCCTGCCCCTCCAGGCCATACCGCGCCAACATTTCTCCATCTCGATCATAAATAACGGCTTGAGTAATATCAGGATGAAAACGGAGGCCGGTGAGAATTTCCTCAGCCGCATCGGCATCATGAAACGCTAACGCCGCGGTACTATTGGCACCAACCACATTGGCATGGATGGCCAACTCCCGGACAGAAGCCTGCCGCAATAGATACAAATCATTTAAGATCAAGATTCCATACGACGACAACAACGCAATCCCCGTTGTCGCCAACATGATAAGAAGCAGCTTAACTTTCAAGGGCGCTTGGTCAAAGCGTTCGCGAATCATGTGAAGAGGTCCATTCATTTTGATTTCACTATTCTTGCGAGGCGGAGTAACTTTGAACTCAAATGAAGCTGTTTCTGGTCAAGCGCATCAGGATTAACCGCAAACCGAATGTTGTTTTCGACACGGTAGAACTGAATCATTCCCCCAAACTCAAGAAAATCCTCCGATTCTCCCACGGTCAATGCTCGACTTCGTTGCAAGGCTCGCCGGATATCCTGTTGCGAAGCATCAATTTGACGATTCATAAACAACACGTGACAGGATTCGATGTCCAAAGCCGAGACTCGCGGCTGAATGATAAACTGCCGCGAATGAAGGACTTTCCCCATGAACCTCTTCACCAAATACCCAGCAAACGGATCATCCCCATATACACAGATACGAATTCGCATGTCCGGGTCTGAAAATGCTTGTTCCGGCCATTCAGCAAATTGCACAAAATGATACAGAAAGGCCGCTTTCACTTGGTATTCCTTAGGAGAATCAGCCAACGCAAGGCTTGGAAACTCACTAACGGCCATACCTCCAGCGACCAACACGCTACATAATAATCTGAGAAACGTGACAGAGAAGGAGCGTAGCCTCATATTTTCACGGCGGACCTTTACCGTCATGAGATGGCAAAATTGCATAACATGAGTTGGCACGTTCAGACATCTTCTCGGTGATGATCGCGTCGTGTCCTCAAGCTGGACCATGCTAGAAGCTCCATGTCACTTTACCGTAGACACTTCGTTGAACTAATCGCCGCCGCCGCTCCCGAAAGTTTTTGCTTTCTTTTGGACACTGACGTCACTTCGACATTCATCAATTCTTCTAAACTCAATTGCGTGAAATCATGAACCGTATCGACGGAAGTTTCCCTGACAACACGATCTTGAGAAAACGCATGAAAAGGCATTCCCACTATCATCAGAAACCCAAACAGTACGGAGACAAGCCTTCGACCCCGAATGACCAACCACGCCTTACTCAAGAGATTTCTCTTTCATCTAGCAAACAGCACCGTTGTGCCAGGATACGTCATGGCTAACACCTCAGGAGCGGACACGCACCCGAATCGAATTTCCTCTAATACTTGCTGGGTTCCTTACTATTGCTATCGGTTTGTAATTGATGTTTCTGAATGATTAGAGGGACATATTAGGCAAAACTGACGTTGATCACTTGCTGCCCATGAGGAGGACTAAGTGAGAAAGTCGGTAGAAGGAGTGAAGAACAGTTCTCGAATGAGTACAGAGCAAGAGAAGGGAAAGACTCGTTTTCCGAAATCCGAATTGTGAAAAATGCTGGCTTGACTAAAGGCACACAATTCTATGAGTAGGCATTTTCTATTCTTTTGAAAAAATCCTCTTTTAAATAGTCTATTCGTATCGAAGAAGTGGAATGGGTCTGGTCTACCGTTTATTTCTGGGCACGCAAGGCAGCTTGAGCGTGCACAAACTCTGCTTGCAGCGTCGGGACAAAGGGCTCAGCTTCACACACCGCCCCGGCCTTGCCCACGCCTTCCGCATGCACCGCCAACGCCAACAGCCGCTTCACTCCCAAATTGGCACAAATCCCCTTTAACCCATGCGCCGCGTCCCTCAGCGCCTGCGCATTCTGCGCCTCCACC
>BQIU01000140.1 GCA_021603905.1 Nitrospirales bacterium | reverse complement strand
TGTATCGCAACCCAGGAGGACCTATGAGTAATCTGCCATCAGCACCAATTGCTGACTTTATGCAACAAGACCTCGAGACCGTGAGTGAGCAGACGAGCGCAATTGAGGCCGCAGCAAAGATGGCGGAACAACGTATAGGCTGCCTGGTGGTTCATGGAGAAAAGGGGGAATCTGAGAATCCTCCTATCATCGGAGTCTTTTCTGAAACTGACCTAGTCCGTAAAGTACTGGCACGCGACCAAACTGACTCCGAAACCTCTGTCGTTGAAATTATGACAACACCCCTCCATACGATTGCCTCGAATCGATCCATGCTTGATGCCAGTCACATCATGGAACGACAAGGCGTTCGACATCTCTGTGTCTCAGACGGAGAAGAGATTGTCGGATTGATTTCCATTCGAGATCTCGTGAGACATTTCGTGTACGCAGATTCAGGTCCCATTCGCGAACTTGATAATGTCTATCGTCCACTGAGTGTGCTTATGCGCCGGAATATCGAACAAATTTCAGGTGAGGAAACAATCTTAACGGCCGCTCAGCATATGACTGACAAGCAAATCGGCGCCTTGCTTGTTACAGAGAGTTCAAAAATGATTGGAATTGTCACGGAACGTGACTTGATCCAGAAGGTCATGGCATTTAATCATGACCCCAAACACATACACGTGAGTGCCATCATGAATCAACCACTGATCGGCATTGATATCAACAGAACGGTCCATGATGCGAGTGACTTAATGGCAGAAAAGTGGATCCGCCACTTACCGGTGACGGAAAATGGAAATATTGTCGGCATCCTCTCTGTCCGAGACCTCATACGAATGGTGGCCCTCAGAGATCGTCCAAGATTTTTGCGCCAACAGTAGCAAAAAATCTCCAATTCATCATTCCACACGACTGATTACCCTCTGACTAATTTATAGATTTTTTGTATGGCAGCACTTATTTACGGACATAAACTCTCCAAAGCCTTTGGTGTTAAACAGTTATTCAATGATCTGACCCTTGGCATCTCCGAGCAAGATCGCATCGGCGTCATCGGACCTAATGGATCAGGCAAAAGCACGCTGCTCAAGATTTTTGCAGATTTCGAACAACCGGATAACGGGACCATTACTCGACGTCAGCACCTTCGAATGGCCTATGTTCCACAACAACCTGATTTTACTTCTGGCTCGACAATCATAGAAGCCATGGAACGTTCCGCCATCGACTCTGGCATGGAACCGAATGAAGCCCTGATCCGTGTTCAAGAGATATTAGGTAAAACAGGTATCGAAAATGGTGACCAACTCGTCGACCCATTATCAGGGGGATGGCGAAAACGGTTGGCGATCGCCTGTGGCTTTGTTCAAGATCCAGATGTCATGTTGCTCGATGAACCCACCAACCATCTTGATCTGGAGGGCTTGAAATGGTTGGAGCAAATGATGTCACAAGCACCATGGCCATGGATCATGGTCAGCCATGACCGTTGGTTCCTCCAACATGCCACGAATAAAATTGCAGAAATCAATACACGATACGTCGATGGCCTTTTTCTGGTAACCGGCACCTATGATGAATTCATTCGTCAACGAGAAGATCATCATCACACACAAACCCAACAGGCCCAAGCGTTGGCGGGTAAAGTTCGGCGCGAAGAAGAATGGCTTCGCCGTGGCCCCAAAGCACGGACCACCAAGGCCAAATACCGAATCGACTCCGCACACTCACTTCAAGCCGAGCTTGCAGAAACGGCCACACGCTTACGGCAGGACAACACCACCATTGACTTCGTCTCCTCCGGCCGTCGGACGAAACAGCTCATTGAGGTCACCAATCTGACCAAAGCATTCGGAACACGTACGTTGATTCAAAATCTCGAACTCTTGTTATCGCCGGGAACGGCGATGGGAATCGTCGGTCATAATGGATCAGGGAAATCAACACTTCTGAAACTCTTAGCCAAAGAACTCGAACCTGATCAGGGAACGATCAGACATGCAGAGCAACTGAAGATTGTCTACTTTGATCAAAACCGTGATCAACTTGATCCAGAAAAAACATTACGACGAACCCTGTCGGACACGGGTCAGTCTGTTGAATATCGCGGAAATACCGTGCATATTACAGGCTGGGCCAAACGTTTTCGATTTCAACCCGAGCAATTGGATCTTCCCGTTAAATTACTTTCGGGAGGTGAACAGGCTCGAGCCGTGATCGCTCGGCTCATGTTGCAACCCGCCGACGTCTTGATCGTCGATGAGCCGACAAATGACCTTGATATCCCAACACGAGAAACATTAGAAGAAAGCCTGCTGGAATTTCCTGGTGCATTGATCCTCGTTACCCATGACCGTTTTATGCTCACCAAAGTGTGCACACAATTTATCGGATTGGATGGATATGGTGCGTATGGACTCTTCGCTGAATATGAACAATGGGAATCTTGGCTTCGAAAAAAACAATCGAAAACACGTAAGAGTGAGATCATCGAGAAGCTTGACGGGAAATCCAAACAAAAAATTAAAGCAAAAAAACTATCCTTTAAAGAACAGAAAGAATACGACTCAATGGAAGCACGTATACTCCAAGCCGAGAACACACGAGATTCTATTCGCACGCGCACGGAGGATCCTGACGTCGCCTCCAATCACCTCAAGCTGCAAGACGCCTACGAAGAACTGAAGACTGCGACCCAGGTGGTCGAACAACTCTACGCACGATGGGCCGAATTAGAAGCTAAACAATAATCCCTCGAATAGATCCCATTCGAAGAAGAAGGGCTTGTTGATTAAGTTAGTCACGAAAAGGCCTCATCACCACTACCACTCATTACAAAATTTTCGAACATGATAATCCCCATTTCTGGTTCGTATAACACTTCTTCAATTTAAAAACGCGATCATCGACATGTAATTATACCGCTGGGGAAAGAAGCCCGCTTACGTTTTCAAGTAATCAGGTCCACGGCCGAGCTTCGATGCGTAACTTGCCAAGCAAACCTGGGCGAACTTTCTGCTCGATGGGAATATCAAACGCGAGCCCTGCACTCAGTTTACCCTTAACGAGTGAGCGCGTCTCTGCGGAGACGCCGGGTTTGCCGGGATTAATGTCCTGAAAGCCATACTTAATACGCCACCCTGCCGGCACCGTCTCATCGGGAAATGCTTCAACCAGAATCAATTCACGAAAGATAAATCCACCCTCGTAATGACGTTTCAGAAACAACACACCATCCACGACATAATCGGGCACCAAGACCTTGATGTCGAAGGCGAAGCTGACCGACTTGGATGTCTTGACGCTCTTGCCCGGATCGAGAAAAATGGAGAAAAGGTGTGGACTCTTGGAGCGGGCGGGCGGACGCTTGGTGCCGGCCTTTCCTGGGAATAATTCGTCGTAGCTGCGAAAGATCGCGGAGTGCTCACGCACCTCACGTCGCGTCATCTGCCACTGACAACCTCGGACACTGGCCACGATTTCAAACTGGTAGGACGCCCGTATACTTTTGCCTTCCTCGTGCGCCTTCTGCACCTCTACCGGCAGCGTGATATCGTCGATGTCCATGATACCGTCAACACGTAACGCGCCGAAAAGAAAGCGAGTCAGATTTTGGTAGCCTTCCTCGGAATTCACAATGCCATAATGACCTGAGTGGCTACGATGCACGAAAGCGCGCGGCGAATTCACATCTTTGCCATCGGAACCCGGCCCATGAGTCGTCGCGTTTTCGATGCGCACGAGACCGTCACTGGAGTCGCCTGCCGCCCAAGCCGAAATACCGCCGGCCACCGTGTAATCACCAGGATTGGTACCAACGAGATTAAAGATACGCTCAGGTGGAAAGTTTTTGACCACAGAGACATCATCGCCCTTAGGCACAGCCAGATATTTTGACATCTTCTCACGATTGAAGTTGTTGATGTCGCCAAAGGAAAGCCAACCCGGCACATTACGCACGATACGCATGTCGATGCCGTTGTGCGGAGTAGCATAAGTATAGAGCTTGTCCACCGCTTTACGTGCTTCCGCCGAACCAAGTTTTGAATTTTGAAGAAAAGCTCGACAAATGAGTCCGCCCATGGAGTGAGCGACAAGATACACACGAAAGTCTTTGGGCGTAATGTTATTGTCCTTGTTCGCGCAAACTTTTTGGCGCAAACGCAGGATAAGAGTACCCAGACCTTTGGCGAAATGCTCGATGGGTGGAGTCTTGCCGTCCCCAAAGTCTTTCGAAGCTTCATCATAGTAGCGATAAATGATAATGCAGCGGTATGGGACAGGCTGGTCAGCACGCTCAGCTGCGACCAAATCATCACCTTCCACAAAGACATCTTGGTACTTGTGATCACTCATCAAACGTACAAGCGGGGACTCGAAAAAGAAACGCTTGACATCGCCTGTCCAAGCCACGCGAGACTTGGTCGACCCGATGTTGAAGCCCATGTATGGGTCTGCAACGGTTTCTTCAATTTCGCCCTGAGTGGCGGCGAAACCCCGAACGTAGATAATGGGATGGAAGGGATGTTGTGAGGTGTTGGCCATAAGGATTCTCCCAATTATAGTTGCGACATTCTCAGTGAGGATAAGCCATTTTCAGGTAGCCACAATTGATAGGTTCAAAATCCACCTTTTTGTGATGCCCTTCAACGAAAACAAATACAGATGGTATCGTGATATATCAAAAGGCATTGTACCTTATTGCGCATTTTCTTCTTCATAAATCATCTATCCTGGGTTGCCTCCCAACACTGACTCCAGCCAAATTTTTCGTCAAACTAACAAATAAGTCAAGTTAGTGGATGTGTCAAAACAAATTAGGATCTCCAATGGAGAAGTAAATAAAAGAGAGAACGTGCCTTTGGATATTCGCTAAAGCCTTAGAAGGCAGTCGATGGCATGTCCGTAAGCTTATGCAGGCATGTCATTCATGAGTCATACTCCCTGGCATTACGAAAGTATTACTTGAGGCAAATGAAATATCAGACCTCCCAAATCTTTGCAAACAAAAGTTCCAGTCCCACCCCCTGAATCGGGAAGAAGGTGAGGCCTGCACGCATATTCCAATTCTCGATGGTGGAGCAATCTTGCCTTGGCAGTAGACCACGAAACTCCTCCCCTCTTTTGAGGAATAGTCGCGCCAAATAGTGCCTCACGAACATTGTGTGTATTTCAGTTAAGAAAAGGCATATTATTTCCTGCATGTCTTACTACAGTAGCCGTGTACCTAAAAACTTGAAATCTAATCATCGGAAATCATAGACCAAGGAGAACAATATGAGGACCAAACATGCCCGACATACTGTAAAAATACTTAAATCTTATAAATTGCAACCGACCGCCATTCTGATAATAGTCCTTGTGACAACATTAGGAATCAGCATGCAAGATCTTCAAGCCTTTGAAGCACGCACCATCGATGGAACAAACAATAATATTCATAATCCAGACTGGGGTGGCAGGAATACTCCGCTGCTTCGTATCATGGAATCCGATTACACTGATGAGATTCATGAACCAGCTGGTTCAACACGTTTAAGTGCACGAGCCATCTCAAACATGGTTGCGGCTCAAGATCACCTCACACAAAATTCAAAACGAGCATCAGATTTTGTTTGGCAATGGGGTCAGTTTATTGATCATGACATTGACCTCACAGAAGGGGCTCATCCTACGGAACCCTATGACATTCTCATTCCTACTGGAGACCATCATTTTGACTCTCAGAGTACAGGTACCCAAATCATGCCATTCACGCGTTCAGCGTATGCTGATACATCGAACAAACCTCGAGAACAAGTGAATCACATTACCGCATTCCTTGATGCGTCTATGGTCTATGGTTCCGACCCGATTCGTGCACATGCTCTCCGAACCAATGACGGAACCGGTCGTCTCAAAATGAGTAAGGGACGGTTTCTTCCGTATAACATTGAAGGCCTACCAAACGCAGGAGGACCTGATCCTTCATTGTTTTTAGCCGGCGACGTTCGAGCGAATGAACAAGTCGGCCTGACTGCCATGCATACCCTGTTTGTCCGTGAACATAACCGTCTCGCAAAAAGTATTCGACGCAACTATCGGACGTTGACCGGGGATAAAGTATACGAAAGAGCACGTCGAAAGGTTGGTGCGCTAATTCAAATCATTACGTATAACGAGTTTCTTCCTGTCCTTCTTGGCAAAAATGCTCTACGCCCGTATCGCGGATATAAACCATGGGTCAACCCAAGCATTGCCAATGTGTTCTCCACCGCCGCCTACCGATTCGGTCATAGCATGCTTTCACCACAGCTTCTGCGCTTGAAGAAAAATGGTAGACCCATTCGTGCCGACCACCTACCCCTTCGCGAGGCTTTTTTTGCCCCATGGCGAATCACTAAAGAGCAAGGGATCGCCCCAGTACTTCGCGGTCTGGCGAACCAACAGGCTCAAGAGATTGACCCATATATCATCGACGACTTGAGAAACTTCCTCTTCGGACTTCCAGGAAACGGTGGCTTTGACCTCGCCTCATTAAACATCCAACGTGGCCGGGATCATGGACTTCAAAGCTATAATGGAGTACGAATAGCCATGGGCTTGAATCCAGCGACCTCATTCGCCGATATCACCTCTGATGTCGACCTCCAGCAACGTTTGGCAACGGCCTATCTAACGGTTGAAGATGTTGACCTTTGGGTGGGAGGACTCGCAGAAGATCATCATCGACAAGCCATGGTCGGCAAACTGTTTTTTAAGATTCTTACAAATCAATTTGAGCGTCTCAGAGATGGTGATCGGCTATGGTATCAAAACTCATTTTCAAGGAGACAGATCAAAAATTTAGAGAACACAACATTGGCCGATGTTATCCGTCGGAATACCCCAATCACACATGAAATTCACGACAATGTCTTCCTCTATAAGAAACCTGCCCATGATTAAGGTTTAATAGCTTGCGGATTACAAGCCCCGACAGAGAGTCGGGGCTCGCAAGTCATTGACACGAATTGACTCTACCAGGCGTATGCTTCAGGGGCAGCCCCACCTGGCCCAGGAAAAATTCCATCCAGTTTTTTGAGCGTCTCCTCAGATAAGGTGAGCTCCTTCGCTCGCATCGTACGGTTTAATTGATCCAATGTCCGAGGTCCAATAATCGGTGAAGTCACGGCCTTCTGGTGAAGCAACCACGCCAACGCGACAATCGCCGGCTCTTCGCCTAGCCTACGGCATAAGTTTTCATATGCCTCCAATTGCGAACGATGTTTCTCAATATCTTTCTGTAAATCTTCGTCTGCACGTCGTCCACTTGTGGCAGGGGTCAACGCCCCTGCCAATAATCCACGCGCCACCGGACTCCATGGAATGAGCCCAATGCCATAGGCTTCACAAGCAGGAATGACTTCAAGCTCAATCATCCGATCATTCAAATTATATAAACTCTGCTCAGAAATCAGTCCTAGAAAATGACGACTCTTGGCCATTTCCTGGGCTTGTGCCAAATGCCAACCCGCGAAATTACTACTTCCGACATAGAGGACTTTTCCTTCACGACACAATTGTTCCATCGCTTGCCAAATTTCTTCCCACGGTGATTCCCGATCTACATGATGCATTTGGTAGAGATCGATATAGTCCGTCTGCAAACGCCGCAAGCTGTCCTCGCATGCCTGCTTAATATGTCGAGCCGAGAGTCGTGACTGATTCGGCCATTCTCCCATACGACCAAACACTTTTGTCGCCAATATAACCTGCTCACGACGACCATTCCCTTGAGCCAACCAACGGCCAACAATCTGCTCGGTAATCCCCTCCCCAATTTTCCAACCATAGACATTCGCCGTATCAAAAAAATTCATTCCCAGTTCACGTGCTCGATCCATAATCGCAAAGCTATCAGGCTCAGTGGTCTCCGGTCCGAAGTTCATCGTTCCCAAGCAAAGACGACTCACCTTTAAACCAGATCGACCCAGATGCACATATTTCATGATACGTTCTCCTCCAACAAAATTATTTACATTTCGAATAATTCATCCGCTGATCAAGCAACCCATGTGAGTAATTGACTCTTATTACCTCGACGAATCTCTCTCGATTATGCCATCATGGTGACGATCATGTAAGTAAATTGACTGTGAGCCACACAATAGGAAAGCACAAGAACACTGACCAATGCATAGAAGTATATCCAAACAGATATCTCATACATTTTTTTTCACACATCGCAAAAAACACATCCAGTCAGGAGGACGACCTTTATGTTCGCGACTAAAGGGTTTGCAGCGTTAAAAGCCGGAAGCGACCTTGCACTATTTCATTTTGAACGCCGGAACATGGGCGCACACGATGTGTTGCTGAACATACGTTACTGTGGTGTCTGCCATTCGGATATCCATCAAGCCAGGGATGAATGGGGCGACTCAATTTTCCCAATGGTCCCAGGACATGAAATTATTGGAACTGTTCAGCAAGTTGGAGACGCCGTCACAAAATTTCAAGAAGGCAACATAGTCGGCGTTGGTTGTTTCGTCGATTCCTGTCGCACCTGCACATTTTGCACTCAAGGGCAAGAACAATACTGCGAGAAAGGAATGATTCTCACCTACAATGGGCGCGACAAGCAAGGCGACGTGACCTATGGAGGCTATTCAAACCAAATCGTCGTCGACGAAAACTACCTGTTACGCATTCCTTCCGAACTAGAAATTGAAGGAACCGCCCCACTGCTATGTGCCGGAATCACCACCTATTCTCCACTCCGCCAATGGGGTGTCGGGAAAGGCCATCGACTCGCCGTGATGGGACTGGGAGGCCTTGGACACATGGCGGTGAAACTGGGGCGAGCCCTCGGCGCAGACGTGACCGTCTTCAGT
>BQIU01000139.1 GCA_021603905.1 Nitrospirales bacterium | reverse complement strand
GGGGGCTCAACCAGGCGTCAGAATCTAGTGTTACATAGGTGTTAGAAAAAGAGCGAAATGAGGACAAAAGGAGGTAAGAATTGACTAACAGAAGCAAATGGCAAAACGATGAATCACCAATAATAACGAGGGATTTCGCGTCTTATCATACACTTAGACAATCCCATCTCAGGTGCTCCCAAAGCAGGCGCGCTACCGGGCTGCGCTACGCCCCGATCCTTTATTTTAAATGACTTATAGAATGACCCGATGCACGTTTTCCATCAGGTTTTATTACGGTGTTAGCCGAATATTTCTCAAGCATGGCGGCCGCCTGGTGAAGATCCGCTGGCTTAATGGAATTATAACGCCGATGCATTTGTTCCGACTTGTGCCCGACAATCTTCATTGCCGTCATAGTGTCCACTCCTGCTCGCCTCAGGTTCGTCGTGGCCTCGTGGCGAAAGTCATGGAGCTGCAGATCACGAATCCCCGCTCGCCGACACGCCGCGGCGAATGCCGTACGTGGATTTTTCCACGGTTTTCCTTTATACAGGAAAACCCGATTGGTGTCTAGGCGACGCTGGTTCCATAATTGGGTCCGCACCCGAGAACGGGCGAAAATTCCCATAGCGCTGTGGATAATTTCATCTCAGCCAGCTGACAAAACTTTGGCATTCTCTTTCTCCTCTCTCAACTAATTTCCCTCTGTATTCTTTTCCCTCGGAGTCGAATTTTCCTCTGCTGGGCTTCACAATACCTCCTTTTACACTTTCGAATAACTGATCTTGCCTATGTCTCCCAAAGCGTAGGTTGGTCCCGCCGAATCACTCAACGCGAATTATTCGTATAAATATTTCGGCAAAGGCCAAGGCGTCAGTGTGTACAGTTTTATTGATAAACGGCATCTGTTGTTTTATTCCACGGTCATTAGTGCGGCTGAACGAGAGAGTGCGTATGTCCTGGACGGGTCTGCGCCAGGACGGAGGACCGAGCCGTATTCATTCAACCGACATCCATGGGTATAGTGAACTTATCTTTGGGGTGATGCATCTCTTGGGATTAGCCTATGCCCCACGTATTAAGAACTTTCAACGCCAACGGCTCTATGCCTTTAAAGGGTTACGAAAGCAGGAGTCGTACCCATCCCTTTTGGTGAAGCCGTACGGCACGGTGAACACTCAACTCATTGATACCCATTGGGAAGATATCTTGCGGTTTGTCGCCACCCTCAAACTACGAGTCACGACTCCCTCTGAATTGTCCCGACGCCTGAATTCCTACTCCTCCAAACACGGGTTGTATCGGGCCCTCAAAGCGTTTGGACAAATTCTCAAATCTATCTTTCTGCTCCGCTATCTCGATGAAGTGGAGCTTCGGCAGCAGATTACGCGTTCATTCAGAACTCATGCTTGTAGAATTTAATTAATAGTGATAAGATAGATGCATAAACGTATAAACGTCTATATTTGGAGTAAAGATGACACGCTGGACCCTTAGTATCCCCGATGACACTGATCTGGCTGTTCGCTCGTTCTTGGCCCGAAGGGGTGGCAAGAAGGGGGACTTATCTAAGTTTGCGACAGAGGCGATGCGTCGAGAAATGCTGCGTCAGACCATCTGCGATTTGCAGGCCCGCAACGCGGATCTGAATGAGCATGATGCCGAGGAACTCGCCCAAGAGGCGGTGACGTGGGCTCGTGCGACTCGTCCTTGATACCAACATCCTCATTTCAGGGCTCCTTTCCCAGGTAGCTCCCCCCGCACAGTTACTTCAGCGATGGTTGGAGGGGCGCTATGAACTGGCCACCTCACCAGCGCAAGTTGAAGAACTAACACGCGTTCTTACCTATAAGAAACTTCAGGCTCGCATTCCCACAGACCATGCCACAGACTTGCTGAATAATCTTGATGCATTAGCGATAATTGTCTCTGATCTCTCAATAATAACCCTGTCTGGGGACCCTGCGGATAATGTAATCCTGGCTACTGCCGTGGCGAGCCGGGCCGACGGTCTCGTCAGCGGAGACAAGACCGATCTCCTAGTGCATCACTCGATTCAGGGGATTCCTATTGTAACTGCAAGACAAGCTCTTGGCTGGATGAGCAAGCCAGGAGTGACGTGACGACCCATTTTAGACGGAATTGGTGCACGTAGCCAAACCAGAACAGAGTCAGCCTTCGAAGGAAATCTTTTGCTAGGCAGCGAGCAGCTTGAGCCAAGAACTTTCAGACGCACCTGGGCTCTGCTTTTTAATTCTCAATTTGTGTTTCTCTTTTCGAAATTGGTGTGCTAACTCAATTCCCGCGATGGTCACTTGGGCATTCCGAAACACCTGAAACGCTTGCATGGGACGGACGCGTTGTTTGATGCGGCGATGATCCCGCTCAATGCGATTCGTCAAACATTTGGCTGTGCGAATCGTCGGTCGCTTCAGATATTGGGTTTCTTTGAGCTCTTGAATCGCCAGGTGATTCGCGTGATATTTGTCGAGCGTCAATTTCGTCGGACGACACCATGAGACGATGGCTTTGCGCAGAAACCGTGTGGCGGCGGCGGTGTCACGTTTTGCACTCAACAGAAAATCAACGGTGTTCCCGTGCTGATCCACCGCTCGATACAGATATATCCACTTTCCTTTCATCTTCAGATAGGTCTCGTCGACATACCAGGAGTTCCCCACATGGCGATGCATCTTGTGCCAATACTTTTCACACTTCGGAATATAGTGTTGCACCCACCGACGAACCGTGGTGTGGGCTAGGGAGATCCCACGTTCCTCCATCATCTCCACGAGATCGCGATAGCTGAGTTTGTATGTCACATACCATCGGACGCAGAGAAGAATAATGTCGTGGTCGAAGTGGCGGCCTTTGAAGTTTTTCTGAATTGTCGATAGAGTATTCATACCCAATAGTATGGCACGGGAATCATGTTTGCACCATTTCCAGATGGAGGAGATCACGCCGAGCGTTACGAGTGGGGCGACGAAGTTATCCGTAAGTTCTGCTCCTCCATCTCTCGTAAGCAACTGACGCAAGTATCGTGTGTGGGAAGGTGCTGGGCTTCGGAAAGATTTTCGCTACGCGTCAACAGTGTATCTCGCTCTCTGGGATTTTTGACCTAATGAGGTAAAGGGACTCGCAGTGTTTCTGAAAGGAGATCAGCACTGCAAGGGGCAGGTCACACTGCAAGAAAATTCCAAGGCATTTCTTTTCGAATCGATGGAAGGCAATCTGTGTGAGGGACTCGAGGGAGGTCGTTTTAAATACATTAGCTCCTCCTATACCACGTCAGCTCGTCGTCTTCAGTTGACCTGGTTTCCTGCAAACACGACCATTGCGTCAATCGAAGGTTTACTTGCTCTCCGACAATCTAATGAGCTCGGCTTTAGCGAAGCACAAACAGTTCCACCCAGCTTACAAACTGCTATCACAGGGTTTGAAACTGATATACACCTGGCGAGTTTGAAGATTCCTGAGGAAGCGGTGTAACATAAACAGGAACTTAACAAAACTCGATCACACTTGAATCAACTCTTCCAACGTGTACTTTCTCCTAAGGGGCTCATTGGGATATGGAAAGGGCAACTCCTGAATAAAGAAGACCTCATTTCCACAGAAATGGCCTTTTGGGAGGCCTCATGCTTCTCCGCGAGTGTGCCAACTAATTGCGATTTCGTCAAAGCTTTACTTAATCGGTCAATCCTTTCCTTTAAGAATGATTCTTAATTTTGAGAGCGTCTCGACGCTGTACTGAGTTTGGTAGGAAATTGCAATACTAAAATAACGTGACTGCCAGTAAATATACCGCTGAATATGGACAATCAACGTTGAGGGAATTTGAGTGGTTCCAAGGGAGCTTAGAAGGCCGATACTCCCAAAGCAGGCGCGCTACTGGGCTGCGCTACGCCCCGACTGAATCTGTGAAAACCACTTGGTCTTGAGTAGAGCTTTCGCTTTTTGTAAGGCTACGGCACGATGACTGATCGTATTCTTTTCTTCAAGACTGACTTCTGCAAGTGTCTTGTGTAAGTCTGGAAGCCAAAACACAGGATCGTACCCAAATCCCCGAGTACCCTGAACAGCCTCCGTGATCTCTCCTTCCAGAACCCCTTCCGTGACATCAACCTTGCCTTGAGGATTGGCTATGGATACTACTGTAAGAAAACGGGCCTGTCGATGTCCAGCGGTCACGCCTGAAAGTTCTTGAAGGAGCTTTTGGCAATTATCTTCATAGGTGGCGTGTTCTCCGGCATATCTAGCGGCATACACACCGGGCCGACCATCTAAAGCCTGAACTTCGAGTCCGGTATCATCAGCCAGAGTAACATGACCAGTATACTTGGCAATGCCCTGGGCTTTCTTTATGGCATTTTCCTCACAAGTCAGACCGTCCTCTTCAATGACCGGTGCCTGCGGAAAGTCTCGAAGCGTGAGAATCTTCACAGGAAGATCATTAAGGATGGCAAGAATTTCCTCTTGTTTGTGCTGATTGCCTGTAGCCAGCACGAGAATATCTTGGTCTTGATGGTGATCATTCAAGCTAATGGTCCTATTAAATCCTTTTGCATCTTAATCAGGTCCTGAATGCCAATCCATCCCATGGATAGAAACGCATCAAGGTCTTTTTTCTCAAATGGCTCACCCTCAGCCGTCCCTTGAACTTCAACCAGATGACCGTTACCGGTCATGACCAGATTCATATCGACATCAGCCACTGAATCTTCATCATAGGCGAGATCAATACGAACGTCACTCCCAATTTTCCCTATGCTAATCGCAGCGAGATAATCTTTTAGCGGCCGTTGCTTGATCAGTTGCTTGTCCTTGAGTTTCGTCATGGCATCTGCGAGCGCAATGAACGAACCGGTGATCGCAGCGGTTCGCGTGCCTCCATCAGCCTGAATGACATCACAGTCAATCCAGACGGTCCGCTCACCTAACGCCGTGGTATCTGTGACGGCGCGAAGCGCACGTCCAACCAATCGTTGAATCTCCAGCGTTCGTCCACCTTGTTTCCCACGGTTGGCTTCACGCGGCATGCGGTCATGGGTTGAGCGAGGCAACATGCCATACTCTGCCGTGACCCACCCCTTACCCTTATCACGAAGAAATGATGGAACTTTTTCTTCAACGGTTGCATTGCAAATGACTTTGGTTTCCCCCATTTCGATGAGCACTGAGCCTTCCGCATACTTTGTGAAGGAGCGGGTAATTTTCACGGGGCGAATTTCATTGGGCATGCGCCCATCTGAACGTGTTGACGACGTCTCGATCATGACAATATTCCTTTGAAAAAAGAGACTGATTATAAAGAGGGGTTCAGGAAAACACAAACATCAGGGGACGCATTGGGGTGATTATTTTTCTGGTCTCGGATTGCGATTCGTCTCTGCTTGTCGTTGTCGTCGAACGAGTACGAATCGGAGGCAAAGCAGGGCAACAATCAGCGCACCGATTCCCCACACAAATAGATCTTCATAGGGAAAATGATACGGCATTATATAGTTCGCACGACACGTCTCAGGTGCTTGAAATGATGGTCTTACCTATTTTCGTTGACTCCAATTTCAACGAGTGGTAGATTCAAAATCATCGTCAGAACACCTGAAAATATAACTTTATGTATGACTTCCGTGTTTTAAAAGATCAGCTCGCTCAATTGCAAGAGAACCTTGGATCTCGTGGTAAAGATGTGCCCTGGACCCTGGTTCAAAAGCTAACCGAACAACGCCGCGAGTTAATCGCACGAGTCGAGGAGCTGCGTGGTCAGCTCAAACGAGGTTCCGACAAGGTTGCCAAACTCAAACGAGAAAAACAGCCGACCGATGAAGCCACGACAGAACTTCGTGCTCTGGGTGATCGCATTCAAGATATAGAAGGCCAATTGCGAGAGGTCGAAGAACAATTGCAGACTCAAGCACTTCGTATTCCGAACGTTCCACACGAATCCGTTCCCCAAGGAGCCGATGCTGCAGACAACAAAGAAGTGCGACGCTGGGGAACGATTCCCACATTTGATTTTTCACCGCGGTCTCACGATGACCTCGGTGAGGCGCTTGGGATATTTGATTTTGAGCGGGCCAGTAAATTAACCGGAGCTCGCTTTTCCCTATCATTAGGATTTGGCGCCAAACTTGAGCGCGCTTTGGCAAATTTCATGTTGGACCTTCATACTCGAGAACATGGGTATACCGAGGTTCTTCCGCCCTTCATCGTTAATCGGGCGAGCATGACCGGGACCGGACAGCTTCCAAAATTTGAGGATGATGCCTTTCACTTGGTAAGCGAAGATTACTTTTTAATCCCAACAGCTGAAGTGCCTGTCACGAATATTTTCCAAAATGAAATTATCTCAGAAACGGACTTGCCTATCCGATATGTGGCCCACACGCCCTGCTTTCGGAGAGAAGCTGGATCCTATGGTCAAGATACCAAGGGACTCATTCGTGTCCATCAATTTAATAAAGTCGAACTCGTGACCTTTTCAAAGCCCGAAGAATCGTATGAGGCACATGAAGATCTGACAACGGCTGCCGAGAAAGTCCTGCAAGCTCTCAATCTACCCTATCGAGTCATGGCACTTTGTACTGGCGATATGGGATTTGCAGCAGCCAAAACCTATGATTTGGAAGTCTGGCTTCCGTCCCAACAGACCTATCGCGAGGTGTCGTCCTGCAGTAATTTTGAAGCCTTTCAAGCCAGGCGAGCCAATATTCGCTATCGCCCTAAACAGGGGAAGCCCAATCATGTGCATACGTTAAATGGGTCTGGACTGGCTGTCGGTCGTACTCTTGTGGCGATTTTAGAAAATTACCAGCAAGCTGATGGTTCAGTCGCAATCCCTGATGTGCTCCATTGCTATTTTCCTGACACAACATCGATGACGCCGAGGATTAAGCCCAAAGCCTAAGTCTAGAAGTCACGATCATGGACCATACCCGGTTGTCCCAACATGCTTGGGATTTTCTTTCACACAAGCTCTTTGGCTCCGACAATGCTTGGATCACACCGCCGCAGAAATTATTCCTGTGGAATTCAAAAGGCATCTATATCGACTATTACTACCCAAATCCGGACACCAAACATTACGTCGGAGGAGAACAGCTATTAGGGAAACGAATTACGACGGTTCTGCCCCAACCCATGGCCAAAGGCGTACAAACCATGGTATTTCAGACACTTGATATCCAACAAGCACTTGTTGAATATTACGAATTAACCATAGAACAACAACTCTATCGAGTTGCCGTGCGATTCCTGCCATTTGAAAACAACGTGTTGGGGTTGGTTAATGATTACGTGCATCTTGAACAAGGGGGGACTTCTGTCGTGCGTAGTCGTGTCGTGAGACGTAAAAAGAAACAGGTTCAGTAAGTCCTTCACCACACATCAAACACATAGCCAATTCAGAATCTTCATCGCCAAATCACATTGCAGTCAGTAGGAGCATGAGAAATCGGAGGGGTGCTAGAGTGGACGAATAGGCCGGTCTTGAAAACCGGAGTAGTGAAAGCTACCGTGGGTTCGAATCCCACCCCCTCCGCCAGCCTACGCCTGGCTTCGGCTGGCAGGCCAGCGAGGAAGAGAACTAAGACGCAATTGAACTACCAGTAAAAAGTTGATGACCGAAGTATACAAAGGTACGAGGAATATTAGTGTTGAGGGAGAACTTGCTCATATACTGCTCAAGAACCAAAGGTATGAGTACGACAAGTAAGAGACAACAATTGAAGCACTGATTATCACAGGTATGGAGGGGTGCTAGAGTGGACGAATAGGCCGGTCTTGAAAACCGGAGTCCTTCACGGGACCGTAGGTTCGAATCCTACCCCCTCCGCCAATATCGCAAATCTTTCATCAAGAACTCATAATTCCTGACAATGTTGTTTATCTTCTAAAATTGCAGCAAACCCCGCCCCGCCTTCCTTCTTCTACCCACAGACCCCCGATAAGTAAAAATAGCCCGAATAGTCTAATCATTAAGACCTTCGCGTTTCTTCCCTAGCTTCATATTCTTTGAGCTTGTAAACGGTTCATCACTCTTTTCGATGTTAAGGATTTTGCTTGTCATTTACATACTCAAGTGAATAACGATCTAGCCGAGAAGGGTAGAACAAGAAGCACATTTCATATTTAAGTTATGAAAGGAGGGTAATATGAATATTACTGGGATTGAACAGGGCCAAGGCTCATTGGGACAGCTGGCAAATACGCTGTCTTCTGCGAGTAAGCCAGCGACCGCCGTACAACGAACAGAAGATGAAAAGGAATCGGCAAAAAACCCATTGCAAACCGGCGATCCACAAGAACAAGGTATCAAAGTTGAAATTTCACGCGCAGCTCAAGCACTGGCGCAATCGGAGTTTTCATCACAGCAAGGCACACAGCAGGATACCTCTTCTCTCTTAGATAGAGAGTAATGACATCCGGTGTTTATCGATAGTGGCTGTTTGTCGACGGAATCGTTCCCAACGCGATCTCGACATATGAATTACCAACCGTAAAGTTCGTCGTATCAAGGTGCGTTTGAAGGAAGATGACTTTTCTAATTCCCTAAAATTTACGTAAAGCTTTAAATTGTGGATTCATCCTTCTAATGCCGTGAAGGGTGAATCGTGGCGCTTGAATTTTAGAACTAATATTTGTCTGGTCAGTAGTCAACTATACCTTTAGAACCCTCTGCAAAAGGAACAGAATTCTGTAGAATAGCCCTCATGCAAACCACGATGAGGTACCAGATGAAAACGAAACTCTTACGCATTGAGCGCTTTCTCAACGAGATGGATCAGGTCGTGCCGTGGAAGGAACTCGAGGAGGTTATTGAGCCGTACTATAAGAGCCCCGGTGGGCGTCCCCCGCACGAGCTGCGGGTCATGCTGCGCATTCATTTTCTCCAACTG
>BQIU01000138.1 GCA_021603905.1 Nitrospirales bacterium | reverse complement strand
TTCACCCTGCCCAAAAGAATCATTGACAATTGCATGTGCGAGGCCATCGGCATTATTTGCACCGCTTCCAGTATAAAAAGTCTGGCCGGTGTTGTGAACTTCAAGTCGAAACTGTAACTGGGTGCCAGCGGTAAATTTTCCCAAATCAAATGTCGAGCCACTTGTCTGATTTGAGGTAAAGATCTTTGTGTCCCCTAGATACAGCGAGCTGATATAACCCGCATTGGAACCCTGGAATGTGGCCGTGACATTCCCGTCATTTTTCACTGCCAGGGACCCGCCCAACACTGATGTCGCGAATGATGGGGTCGGTAGTAAGAATGAACAACCTAAAAGCAAGGCGATTGTAGCTTTTTTCATATGACTTACTGTCTTCATGTCACGAAATCTCCTATTTTGTGAATCAACTGATCGTCGATAATGCGATTCGTGGAATTGACTTTATTCTGAAATTGTTAAATTTCTTTTGATTTCTATAGTCTTAATTAGATTTAATCTTTTATGCTTATGCGATATTAAATTAATTTCACAAGATTACCTTAGTAGTGAAGCAATATTAATACCATTCATGTATTTTTCGATTTTTTTACTCATAATATATTGATTTTATTATGATTGTAATGAATTCATATATTATTTTAAATTTAAATATAATGCGAAAATGTAAAAAAATGAGACAGAATGTGAAAAAAAGTCTGACAAAATGAACAAATAATTCAAAAATTACAGTTAAGGTCCATCTCTTGTCATAAAACAACTAGGTATTTTTGATGAAATTTTAAAGATGAAAAAGTCGACACCTCCCATGACTTTTTGTTTTACGAGGCTGGTGGTGATGGGCTTGTGCCATGTTCGTTGAAGATTTGGACTGGCGCAAGAGGTTCTGCAGGTGAAAACGTAAAGATTATCGAATAAAAAAATAATTCAGCCTCTAAAACATGTTGAATGTTCTTCGCGTTTCGAAAGCCATGCTGTTCTCCTTCAAATGCAACATAGGCAACTGGAAGACCTTTTTCTTTCAGCGCCTCAACCATTCGTTCCGCTTGGTTGGGCGGGACCACTTTGTCTTCGAGTCCTTGAAAAAGAATAATGGGGCAAGAAAGCTGATGGGCGAAATGGATGGGAGAACGTTGGTGATACAACTCCTGCTGTAGCGGGTAGGGACCGATTAACCGATCTAAATAGCGTGATTCAAATTTGTGAGTATCGTGGACAAGGGCTTCAAGGTCGGAGATGCCGTAATAACTTGACCCTCCCGTAAAGATGTTGTGGAAGGTCAGTGCACATAATGTCGTATACCCACCGGCGCTACCTCCGGTTATAGCCACTCGCTTCGCATCAACATTTCCACGATGAATAAGAAATTGGACGCCGTTAATGCAGTCGGTTACATCGACGATTCCCCACTGTCCATGTAACCGTTCTCGATAGGATCGTCCATAACCCGTACTGCCTCCATAGTTCACATCTAAAACCGCAAAGCCACGACTCGTCCAATATTGGATCATCAAGTTGAACGATTGTCCGCACGACCCTGTAGGGCCTCCATGACTTTTTACGATCAGTGGAGGACGTTCATCTGAGGGTGGACGGAAATCTCTATTTTGAGGTGGATAGAAAAAGGCATGAGCATGCTCTCCATCGTCAGTTGGGTACTCGATAGCCTCTGGAGTGGAAAGATAGTCTTGATGAACGGGAGCATTGAACGACCGATGAAGGATCTCAGATTTTTTCGTGATCAGGTCGATTCGAATGAAGGCGGTAGGTTCTGTTGGAGAGCTTGCCGTGCAATACACACCATTTCCTTTAACTTGAATTCCCTCGATATCTGTATAAGGTAAATCAAATGAAGTCAGCGTGTGTACCTCGGTATCCAGGCAGCCAAGATGCCATGTACCTTTCTTCGTATAGGCACAGATGATGTGGTGAGAATCTTGGAAGGCATAGGTTGAGAGGCCTAAGTTCCATAGAGGCGCACCAAATTCGGCTTCCAACTGATGTAAGGCTTCAATGTGATCGTTGTGAAAGCTGTACAGATTCCACCAGCCAGTTCGGTCGGAGATGAAATGAAGTTTACTCGACGGAGACCATTCCGGTTGGAAAATTGACTCGCTTTCCCCTCCTGCTACATACTTGGCGTGTAGTAACAATCCATCGGAGTCAATGTCGGCGACCCATAATTCGGTTCCGTCCCAAGGCATGTTGGGGTGGTTCCATGCAAGCCAGGCGAGTTGATGGCCGTTGGGACTCAATCGCGGGGCGGCATAGAAGTCGTGTCCATCGACAAGGATTTGTCCGTATGTCTTCTGGGAATCTTCGTTCAACGAAATACTGACAATAGAATGCGTCGGTTCGCGGTGAGAATCCGAATGGTCTTCCCTGATACCCATAATTCGGTTGTGGTGATGATCCATCGTGAAGTCGGCGTAGCGATACGGGCCTTCGGCCGTCAAGGGGGTGCCGGCCGAATCATGATGATCCTGTCGATAGAGCCGTTGATCCGAAAAGTTTGAAAAATAAAGCGTGCCATGTGACACGAGGTACGCGCCTCCCCCATATTCGTGTACACGTGTTCGAACATTGAGCGGGGATGGAGTTAGATCAGTCATGCAGGTATCTGGCGTTCGACAAACGATAACATTCCGTCCGCCTTCGGTTGGACGGCTTTCCACCCAATAGATATTTTCCCCATCCAGACGTTGTTGGCCGAGTTTAATAGCTTCGGAAACAATCAATTCAGATGTCAGTGGGGACTTCCATGAACCAAATGGGGCAGTTTGCGGTGTAGGCATAACGTGAATCTTTCTCCACAATGCGATGGTCAGGCGTGCCGCAAGGCATGGACAACGCTTTATCTCACTGGAGAATTATAAGAAAATCGTGCTGAATTTTGAACGAGGAGATGGGTTGGCCACAGAAAAACGCTTCACGCTAGAGAATCGTGAAGGTATTTGAAAGGCTGGGCAACGTGATGTACTAAGCTTTCACCGAAAGCTTCATGCGAGAATGTTCATCAATGGCGATGGCGGCATAGTTTGAAACATTTTTGATGCACCGGCCACAACAGCTGTTTTTGTCATCGATTCCGAGCGTGGAAGCTAAGAGTTTCGGGCAGGTGATGCCTTCACGTCCTAAGGTTCGAACATCTGATTCTTTGATGCCTTTGCAAACACAGATGTACATGTCTTCCCTCTTGAATAAATGTGATGTTTATTTAAATACGATATTGATAACCATTTTCAATATAGTTAATTGTACTCGTTGCTTTTGAGGCTGTCAACCCTAGGACGCATAAAATTCTCTCGAAAGTTGTGTCATGTAAGTTATTGAAAAATAATGATATTTTATGTTTAACCCTATCAGTTTCTGTTAGTTGTTTGATGTTGTTAAACGAAGTATGGTGTGTCGTGAGGATGTCGTGTTTTGAGGAAGTCACATGTTTGATGATTGTATACAGAAAACAGCTAACGGAGTAATTTTAACGATTCATGTTCAACCTCGGGCTGTTCAAACAGAATATGTTGGTGTCTACAGTCAAAATTCCTTAAAGTTTCGAGTCGCTGCTCCGCCAGTAGATGGAGCAGCCAATGCAGCACTCTGTCAATATCTTGCGGACCAGTTTGATATCCCCAAACGTTCTGTGGTTATTGAATCTGGGACCGGAGGACGTCGCAAACGCGTCTTGCTGAAAGGTCTGTCGGTGGAGCACGTGAAGCAGAGGTTAGGCTGCTATGGACGGTGATAGCTTTTTACAAACAGCTAGATCACGTTTATAGCCGTTTCCAATAACTTCCGCATCTTTGTGGTGAGTCATCGCGCGGGGTTAGTTGGTAGGCCTCAGCTGGACCTGGACACATGTCATTGATACATCAGGTCGATGGCGAGGTCACGCAGTTGAATGCCATAGAAGATTGCACCTTCTTGCATGGTATTGTGTCCAGACATTCCAACTGTTGGATTCGGTATAAATCTCTAAAGGAGAAACGCGGCAGGAAAGTTGGCTAAGAGGCCCTGCATGCGAAGTGAGGCTCGTTCTAATCGTTTGATGTCATGATGACTAATTTTGTCAAAATGAAGCTTTTTGAGCCATTGTTCATCGGCTTTTAATTTCAAAAGTGAAGCGAAAGACGTATTGGGTATGCAGGTATTCCGGCTTGCGGCTTTGGTAATGAGTGGTTGGAGCGTCTTGACTTCCTCAACAAAATCAATCCTGTTGGGTAGAAACTCATATGGCTTGCGGTCTTCATTCAATTGATGAAATACGTTAATGAGCCATTGAGTGGTCAAGGCCATGCGTTCGTAATGTAGCGTATCAGGAAGGTCTGTCGGCTGATGGTATCGAGGAGTTCGTCCGGCAGAGAGGAACAAAAAAGGTACCGAAGCATTTCGAAAGGCGTGATAGTCGCTAAATGGTGTGCGGCCTAATAGGGGGATTTCTTCGATCACATGCATGCCCAATGGTTTGATGAGAAGTTTTTGATTCTTCAAACTGGGAAATGACTGGTTTTTAATATGCCGATACAGGCCTGGACTGTGTTCGGCGCCTGCGGCAAAGACGACGTGTTGGAGCGGTTCCCAATGGACGCCTCCCATGAGCTCAAGGATAATCACAGTTTGCAGGTTTTGGGGATTTTCTATTTCACGAGGCAGATGATCTAAAAAGTATTGTGAGCCCATCAGAGCGTATGGGGGTTCTTCAGCATTAAATGCGACAAACACCACTGAGTAATGTTTGAATGACGGCAATGCCATGGCTGTTTCAAGAAGCATCGACACGGCTGCAGCATTATCATCAGCTCCAGCATAGATGCGCCCTCCAGTTTTTCCCAGGTGATCATAATGGGCTCCGAGCAGAAGCCATCGATTGGTGGCGGTTTGAGAATGCGCGCGACGGATGCCAATGAGATTGTCTCCAATCTCCGGTGAGATTTGCTGCCGGTAGCCATTCAAAGAAGAAAGAGGTTCGAGTTCAGCTTGTTGAAACGTGTTGATGATATAGCGAGCGGCTGTTTCATGTCCTGGAGTTCCTGGTTTCCTGCCTTCAAGTTCTTGGCTAGCAAGAAACTCCACATGACCTCGCAGACGGTGAGCGAGCTTGGAGGTGATTGTTAGTGAAGTGGGGTCAATCGCAAGCATGTCTAAAGCTTTCGCTTGATGGTGATCATGGTACTGGCCTTATAGAAGGAAGCCGCATTGTACAAAGCGAAGCAAGTCTTTCGCTAGAAACGTATGAGAGGGTGGGAAATTCTTGTGAGATGATGTTAAGGTCTCAGATCGATGAAATGGCTTCATTTTCAAGAGAATTCTCCATTTTTATAATCTACAGACCTTTCACTGTGCAATTTGATATATGAACGCGCCTTCTTCACCCATTTCCACTTTGCTGAACTTGCTTTTGGATCGTCACGATCAAGCGACGGCCAATAGCCTTCGAGACGATCTTGTTGCTCGAGGAGTGGCCGAGACCGTCCTGGAACTCTGTGAAGAGCTTCAGGATGCCTCATCAAAAATCGCGAGTGAAGCGGTTTGGACCTTAGCCGAATTGCATCGCCGTTGTGGGCTCGATACGGTCATTCCGTGGCTCGATCTTGGCATCAGTCTTACGCAGTCAAGGGGAGCACTTGGCCTACGATACTTTAAGGAAAGTCCGTTGATACTTGGGGTACTTGAGACGTCAGACGCGCGCATGACCATATTGCAATTGACGCTTGAGTTGGCCGATGGATCGTCAGATGTTGCTCCGAACTGCGCCTTAGAATTCTTTAAGAAAGCCCCTGAACTGTTACTCGAAATTCCCATGTCTCAACTTCAAGCATGGGCAGAAATCGGTATGGAATTGGCGCAGTGGGATTATGTCTTAGGAAACGAATTCTTTCATGAAAGCCCATCGATTGCTCATGTGATCTCTCAAGAGCAGGTCAGAGATTGGATTGGGTTTGGGATGAAGTTGGTGACGAATAATTCGTTGGGGAAAACGGACTATGTGGGCACCATCGAATATTTCCGGTCGAGCCCTGCGATTTTGAGTGAGATTCCAGAAGATGAGGTAAAGAGATGGGTGATCAAGTTGGGTGCCTCGCTTGCGGAGCAGTCTCCGTCACTCGCGATTTCGTTCCTTGCGGACTGTCCTCGTCTGTTCGGGCTTTTCCCCTCGACCGATTGGAAATTGCGTGTCGTCAAGTATGGACTGCTTCTTGCTGATCGAGATGCTGAAGCCACCCTTGCCTATATAAGCCGAGCTTCCGAAGTTCTCCGGCTCACTGGAGAGTCGGATGATGCCATTGACGTGTTTGAAGAATGGTATCGCAGTGGGATGGAGGTTTTGGAGTACAGCGCAGAAGCGGCTCGTGCGTACTTTGCTCTTGAAACGAAAAGTGCACTGACTGCGGTTGAGCGGTCAATGCAGGGAGTACCGCTTCGTCAAATTGCACGGACTCTCAAATTATTTGCGCAAGGCATGTGTGGATCGGATATCTCGATCGAAGCGCTCCCTGACTCCTCCCCCGCCTCGACGCCATCAGAATTAGAGGTGAAGCATTGTCGAGCTCAGGTCAGTCCTGATGGCAAATCTATTTTTCTTCCTACGCTGATTCGAGAAGGCTTATCACGTGAGCACAATATTCGATTGTACACGGTCATGACGGCCCATGAAGCGGGGCACTTGGAATTTGGAACCTATCGCGTTGACTTGGAGCGACTTCATGGCCTAGCTCAAGAGGTGCGTGCGCGCTACGCTGCGCACTCAGAAGCAGACGATCATCCTCAGCCAAAGAACCTCGGCGAGCTTTTTGCCATCTATCCGCAACGGGGGGTTATTCAAGATTTGTGGGAGATTTTAGAAGATGCGCGAGTCGAATTTTTATTGCAGCATGAATATCCCGGGTTACATCATGATCTGAGATTGCTCACGAAAGAAGCGGTGAACACCCGGTCATTTCTTCATGGCATGACGGTTCGTGAAATTGTGCTTGATGCGCTACTCTTACGGTTTGCTGGGGAGCCATCAGGGATTGGCGAACAACAAGATCTTCAAGAGGTTGTCGCCCGAACTTGGGAGTTAGCTCAAACGATTTTGCATCCAGAGGCGACAGCTGAAGACGTCATCGTTCTGGCCGATCGTCTGTACCAGATCTTGGATGAGATGGTGGCTCAGTTGAGTTCTTTTGACAAAAACCAGCTTCGAGAAGTTGATGGAGAAGAGTCCTTAGATCTTGGTGCAGGTCCGCGAGCGGCTGAAGAAACGTCCGATGAGTATCGACCCATTACAAATTTGACCTATCGCGGTGCCATGAATCCGGATTTAGTCCAGGGACAAGGTGCTGAGGATTCTGGGGGACAGTCTTTGGAGGATGATGCTCTTGAGGAGAAAGCGGCAGCCTTAGATGAGGGTTATTCATCACAGCGGGAACATCTGACAGACCAATCGCCACGCAAAGAGATGGACCAACGTGATGCTGGGAAAACTCAGCAAGAGTATGGACAGTCCCCACTCGAGCAATGGCTTGACGTGGAACAAGGGCAACGGAATATTGAGCGAGCGACGCAAAATGGGCCACAGGAAATTTTCTATGACGAATGGGATGGGACGTTGCACGATTACCGGCCTCGATGGTGTCGAGTGATTGAGACGATTGGCCAAGAAAGCAGCTCGGAATTTGTCGACCATACGCTCGCGACGTATGCTCAAGAGATTCGGTTGCTACGTCGCTACTTTGAAACCATTCGACCGACCGCACTACGCCGCCTTGGCGGGCAGGATGTAGGAGACGATATCGATATCGATGCGGTCGTGAATCGCACTGTAGATAAACGAGTGGGAGGTGAGCCTTCCGATCGTGTCTACCTTCGTCGTGAACGGCATGATCGTCAGGTGGCTGTCGCCTTTTTGATTGATATGAGCGGGTCAACTGGACGACAAATTGGGTCTGGATCACGACGAGTCATTGATATTGAAAAAGAGGGACTCATTCTTTTGTCTGAGGCACTTGGAGCCATTGGTGATGAATATGCGCTATATGGATATTCCGGACAGGGGCGTGGGCAGGTGGAGATCACCGTTCTCAAAGATTTTGATGATAGCTCGCTCAGTCGCACGGCATTGCGTATTGGGGCCATTGCGCCGATGAAACAGAATCGCGATGGCGCGGCGATTCGTCATGCCGTTCGTCGCTTGCTGCAACAGCCGGCACGCACTCGGTTATTAGTCATTCTCAGCGATGGCAAGCCGCTTGATGATGGCTATGGCGATGAATATTCATTGGAAGATACGAAGATGGCGTTGCGGGAAACACGCATGAACGGTATTCATCCATTTTGTATTACAGTAGATCAGGAAGCGGGAGACTATCTCACCCGCATGTATGGTGATGTGGGATTTGTTGTCGTCGATGATGTGAGTGGTTTACCGATGCGGCTCCCGGGAATCTATCAACGGCTTACGATGTAAGAGGCAAAGATTGTTTATGAGTGAAGAATGTTCAGACCGACAAGTGCCGCCTTGGTTGTATAAATTATTTACTGGTCATCAATATCCCTATGTTCGACGCCAGGCCAAATTTGGGCGGAAAGACCGGAAACCTGGTGAAGAGTCGCGAGAGCCGACACGTCCAGAAATTGATGAAAAGTTTTGGGAGATTTACCCTGAATGTTGGGTGAAGGTGCTACAAGAAGTCAAAACCGGGATGATTGTCAGTTTTATAGAATTAGGCAGCTATGAGCCCGGATCCTATCAAGAGCTTGTGGATGGTCCTGAAGCCTTTCTTGCCCGGGAGTATGGTAAAAAGAAAATCAAAATTAATTTTTATCAAGGCGATAATTTTGTTTGTACCATTAATTTCAAAGTCGATGGCTGGACTGGACATGACTAGTGCACCTGTCATTCTCATGTTCAACAGCGAA
>BQIU01000137.1 GCA_021603905.1 Nitrospirales bacterium | reverse complement strand
AAAGCACGTTCAGGAACGACCGATGAATTTTTATGGCACACGATCCGACAATGTTCACCCATGGCAGAACGAATGCGGGAGGCTCAAATGGTCATGCCAGCCGTAGGAACCGGTAATTATTCTTATTGGTCGGATCGGATGATTGGGGATCGTTTTATTTTGTTGGGAGATGCCTTTGCGTTTGTTGATCCAGTGTTTTCAAGCGGTGTGCACCTTGCTTTGAATAGCGCCCTTCTTGGGTCAGACGTTGTTGATTCAGTCTTGAAGAAAAGTTCGGATGTTGAACGGATAAGACAGAAATTTGAACAGACGGTACGACATGGACTTTCCACATATTCTTGGTTCATCTTCCGATTCACACAGCCGGCGTTTCGAAATCTTTTTATGGCTCCACGGAATATTTTTCGAATGAAAGAGGCGATTTTGTCGATATTAGCAGGAGATATTTTTGGTACAACTCCTACTCGATTTCCTATACTTGCGTTCAAGGGGCTGTACTATGTCTCCTTATTATTCGATTTAAAAGGCAATTTGAACACTTATTTGATACGTCGTTCGCATTTTGAAGGTTCTTTTCATAGTTAAGACGAAGTTCATTCTCGTACTCTGACTCTGTTCGTCAAAAGGTTGTTCATTGATTCAATACATTCATCCCGCTCAGCTATCGAGAATTCTTTCGGATCACTCCGGTCACGTTTTAGCGCTCGTGGATTATGGGAAAAACTTAAAAGAGTTGGATCGTGACGAGGGACTGACGATGGCCATTGATCTGCCCCAACGAGGTCATGGCCAATTAGTGGAAATGTGGACAAGTCCTCATCCCGTCTCCATTTGTCGTGAAAAAGATGTCGCTTTCGCGTTTGATGATGACATCTTACTTGGCTCTATCGAAGTGTCTCAGAAGCCTCACGTCTCTCTTGAGCAAACGACTTTGACTGTCTACCAGAACATTCTTCGTTCGATCACCAACATGGGGTATATTCATCTCGCTAGGATGTGGAATTACTTTCCGTTGATTAATGCGGAAGAAAATAAGCAAGAGCGATATCAGCGTTTTTGTGTGGGTCGTCATCAAGCATTCTCAGAGCATAGAGAGGAGTTTCAAGCAATATTGCCGGCGGCAAGTGCGATAGGCACTTACGGTAATCTATTTCAAGTGTATTTTGTTGCAGGAAAAATACCTAGTGCGCATGTTGAAAATCCACGGCAGATCAGTGCCTACCACTACCCAAAACTCTATGGAACCCGGAGTCCTTCATTTGCTCGTGGAACGTTATTCACGATGCAAAACACTTTATATTTTTTTGTGTCAGGAACAGCGAGTATTGTGGGACATGCCACACAGCATATTGATGATCCACGAGAGCAAACAGTCGAAGCCATTCTGAATATTCAGGGGCTCGTAGATCATGCAAATAAAGAACTCGAAAAAGAGTTCGGCCAGGATTTCATGTTAGATTTGCTCAAGGTTTATGTCCGGAATATCAAAGATACGAAGATTGTACGAGAGACTCTGGAAGAACATTTCGGAATGGAGCAGCCAGTCTTATATTTAGAGGGTGAAATGTGTAGGAAGGACCTACTCGTAGAAATTGAGGCTATTTTTAGGAGTAAAAGTCAATTAAAGTGCAAGTCGGGTTCAAATTAAAAGCAGAGGTCATACGTTTTGAAACTTACATTCAAGGAGGAAATGCCCATGAACGTGTCGATGCTTCGTGTCTGCTTATTACTTATCGCGATTGTATTTATCCAAGGCTGTCGAACGGCTCCACTAATGAATGTCACAGATTCTGGCATCAATCCAGGATCAGGCAAGGAGGCAACGTTGCAAGAAGTCACGCAAGCCATCCTTGGAGCGGCAACTTCGACAAGACCTGCCTGGTCAATGAATGTCATAAAGCCTGGTCATATTCTTGCCACTCTATACAATCGTTCCCATATGGCAGCAGTCGATATTACGTACACCACAACGTCCTACAATATTGCGTACAAGGAAAGTACCAATCTGAAATATGATGCCGAAGGTCCCACGATCCACGCGAACTATAATAGTTGGATTCAAAATCTTGATACGGCTATCAAGGGACAGCTCAATGCCATTTAGAGATGATGAGTGAAAGCGATACGAATGTCTTGCTGGAATCTTCATGAGTTGGGCAAGACAGGAGGAGATGTTGGGACTTCCTGTCTTGCTTGATCATGGCTCCAACGTGCTCGAAGCGATTGATAGAGTCCAGTCACATACATTCCTCGAGAGAGGAGTTTCCATGCCACCATTTTCGTAATTCTTGTAATATCAAGGATTGGGCGAAAATGACTGTTTCGCATGGTCTTTCGATTGTTTGATTGAATGGAAACTGGACGACTTTGATAGCCTAACTTCGCCCCTTCAATCAGAACTTCGCTCTCAAAAACAAAGCTATGTTCTGCATCATGCTTGCACTTCAACATACGAAGAAGGTGACATGGATACACACGAAACCCTGATTGGCTATCGACAATCGCGTACCCCGAAGCCCAAGAAATCCAAAAGTCTGCAATCTGGTTTGCGACTTTTCGATGCCAAGATTGACGGTTCCAGTTCCCTTGCCTTGCTCCAATAATGATGTGTTGAGGAACCCGTTCAGCTTCTTCAATAAGGCGAGGAATGTCTTCTGGCAAATGTTGACCATCGCCATCAAGGGTAATGACGGCCTGGAATTTTTGAGGGATCGCATGTTGAAACCCCTTCCATAAACAGGCGGCTTTCCCCATATTGGTTGAATTCTTCATGATCATAACCGGCAAATCCTCAATGTTCTTCGACGTATCGTCGGTCGATCCGTCATCAACCACAATCACGTCATCGATAAACACGAGAGATCTCTGCACAACGTTCCTAATGGTTTCAGCTTCGTTATATGCTGGAATCACGACCGCGTACTTTGAATGTGGGGCGTAGGATTTTTCTACGGTGTGCCAGGCATCCCTTCCATCAGGGAAACACGTTGAACGGCCTGAGTATCCTTTCGTTTTATCAGACGATTGGTATGTGTTCATGACGCCATGGCTCCATTGACCCCAATAATTTGACCGGAGATATATGCGGCCTTGTCAGAGGCTAAAAATGCCACAATGTGTGCCACCTCTTCAGGCGTTCCAGCCCGTTTCATCGGGACCAGGTTCTCTATATGCTCTTGAGTAAAAGCATGGCTAATGGCCGGGGACTCAATGAGCCCTGGCGCGACAACATTGACCGTGATCCCTCGCGAGGCCACTTCACTTGCGAGAGATTTTGACGCTCCATGAAGCCCCGCTTTGGCCGCAGCATAGTTGGTCTGTCCTTTTCGGCCTATCATACCGGAAAGCGAGGAAATTGTAATAACTCTTCCCCACCGGGTACGAATCATTGGCAGTAACAGCGGCTGGGTTACATTAAAAAATCCATTGAGATTGACCTCAATTACGTGACGCCATTGCGTTTCATCCATCCCAGCCATCGGACCGTCATATGAATACCCTGCATTGTTCACAATCACTTGAATAGGACCATTCTCCAGTAGAGTTTCCAGTGTCGTCCGTGTCTCTCCGGTATCACGGATATCACATATGATACTTTCGGCTGATCCTCCCGTTTGATGAATGTGCTTGACGGTTTCTGCTGCAATTTCCGGATGCTGATACCCGAGAACGATGATATGGAACCCTTGTCTAGCTAATTCTAGGCAAATGGCCCTTCCGATCGTACTGGTTCCTCCGCTGACGAGTGCGCGCGTCATGCCTGGTCCTTTGGTCTTTGAACAAAAATAGAGGCGCGGCCACTGAGTACGCTGATTTCTTCTGTCGTGATATGAAATGTATACATGAAATTAGCCCCGGTATTCATTACGCATGTCGCTTGAATATTCAAAAGCTTTGTACACACGTCAAGCCGTGAAACGTTCATCGTTACGTCTCGGAGACCTCCCAACAATCCCAATAATGAGGTTTGTTCATGTTTGAAGGCTGTTAAGGCTATATGGATTCCCATAGCTTGAGCCGCATATTCGATACCGCAAATTGACTCTAGGGTATCCCGATGGCGAAGAGGGTGGGCTTTGTTCAGATGAGAGTTCGTCGTACAGACAATGTCAGATTCGTCCCACCATTGCACATCGTCAAGAAGGCACATGCCTTCACCATGTGGCAGCAGTCGGCAAATTTCTGATCGAGTTAGGATGGGCATGGATTGATCTCAAGCGTTAACTGTTGGTCATCAAAATAGTCTAAGATGATCTTCTTTTGATCTTGTTGTTGGGCAAGACTGGCAAGCAGGGGAAGGGCGCGGGCTGCAGGATTGCCAAGTCGTAGTCGTTCTAACGCACCGTTGGTCATCCGGTTGGCGGATTTGACCTTTCGATGAAGAAGGGTGATATCCAGGGTCGATAGACTTTGTGGTAAATATTCAGAACTCATAACAAGTGCAACTGCAAAGGGATTCACCAAGGGGCGTGCTTCGAACAGCGGGTGGGGAGGTGGAAGATCGTATGAAACAAGCAACGCTGGAGTGTTTTGCGTGGTGCACAAAACGGCGGCTTCTATGAGTCCTCCACAAAATGAAGAGTCATAACAGGAAAGACTGGTCGACGGTTGTTGAGATTGAACGGCAATACTCCAGTATCCAGCTGCGGCGTTATGGACGGAATGATGAAAAAGGGTCGGGGACAAGACCGGCTCAGTCTCACATAAGGATAGACAGATGTTGTGGAGGATATCAGTTTCTCCTCCTGATGAAGAAAAGACCGCTGGAAGATTTTGAGGTTCTAATTTCGCCTGTTCAATGGCTTCTTGTGCAACAGTTAATGACCATCGAACGATATGACTGCTTCTTCGAAGTTCATTTGATTTCAGGCACGTGGGCGTTGGGTCTGGAATTGCCAAAGATTGGTCGTACGTGAGTGTTCCCGTCAGTACGCGTTGGACGTCAGGCCATCCCATCAAACCCGGCCCTAATACTCCAATGCCATTGAGGTATATACGCATCATATCTTTCTGAAAACCAGACTACAGTTATTGCCGCCAAATCCAAAAAAATTGCTCAGAATTGTGGAGATTGGTTTTTTTTGGTTTTGCAGAACAATGTTACTAGAGAAACAAGGGTCAACGGTTTGGGTATTCAATGATCCTGGAATGAGCTGATGGTGAAGGCACAGTGCGGCAATAACGGCTTCAACGGCTCCTGCAGCGCCGAGCGTGTGACCCGTCCACCCCTTTGTCGAACTGCAGGGGATTTGGTTGCCCAAAACCGAACTCACGGCATGGTCTTCCGTTTTGTCGTTTGCTTTCGTCGCGGTACCGTGTAAATGCACATAATCAATATCAATCGCCTGGATCGAACTGCTGGCGAGTCCCTGCTGCATGGCCAATATGGCACCGGCTCCTGATGGATGAGGGTGAGACATATGATGGGCGTCGCAACTTTCGCCATAGCCGATCAGTGCGACTACAGGGGAAGTTGTATCGCGATTTTGGCGCTCAAGTAAAACAAAGCCTGCGGCTTCACCTATACTTAACCCATTACGATTGATGTCAGATGGTCGGCATGGCTCTGGAGATTCCAGTTCCAGAGAAGCGAACCCATACAAAGTGGTTAAGCAGAGGCTGTCAACTCCTCCGACCACAACCGCATCGCAGAGGCCAGCCTCAATATATCGGGAAGCACTGGCGAAAACTTTGGCGCTAGACGAACAGGCCGTCGATATCACAAGAGCCAGTCCCTGGAGCTGTAATTGTGTTCGGACAAAATGTGCGACCGAGAATGTGTTGTGAGTATATTGATATCGAGAAGTAAATGTATCAGACAAGGTACTGGACTCGGAGTTGCATTGTTGGCGATACGCGTGTTCGGTTTCTAGAATGCCGGATGTGCTTGTTCCAAGAATGACCCCGATACGATGAGCGCCATATTGGTCACGAGCACGGACAATGGCCTCTTCGAATCCATCCTGTTGGAGAGCGAGCAATGCGAGGCGATTGTTTCGACAGTCGAAATGTTCCAACTCATCTGAAAATGAACTGTCTTCAATGCCTTTAACCCTTCCGATGTAGGTATCGAGTTTGGTGTCCTGAAAATCGCATGGGCTTAGGCCTGAACGTCGTTCGCTGAGAGCTGAAAACATCGCCTGATTGCCACGCCCAAGTGCCGTGACATTGGTAAAGTGGGTTAAGAACAATGGATTCATGCGATACTCTCTACCAGGGGATGTGGAGTCAAGAATTGAGAAAGAGAGAGAGAGGGTTGGATCTGCTCAATGTCCGAACGAGATGGAAGAAGGTTGAATGCTGATTGTCGACTTGAGTTGAAAATCTGATTGAGCCGCTTGAGTTCTTGGTGAAGACCCTGTGGGGTCCCGACTTGCTCGACCCAATTCACTCCTTCCAAGGCATTGGTAAATTGATGTTGATTTGAGTGGAAGTATGTTCCATTCGCTCTCATGTGTGTATCGAGTCGGGTAAAGAGCAAGGAAAAATTCGAAAGAGCGTTGAGAATCAAATCTTGTTCAGAAAGTTGTGTGCGGAGAAAATCTTCCTGAAGGTGGAGATCTTGCATATATTGTGAGAGCCACAAGTGATAGTACAACGGGAAATCTAGCTGCCACTTTAATTTTAAGAGTGGATAACTCCCTAGCAGTGAATACAGATTGCGGTAGAGACGCATGCTAGCTTCGTATCGAAAACACATGTAGTCATTATAGAGTGATGCGATTTGCTGTAAGCGTTCCTCTGATTCTTCCTGCAGGTCACGCTGAATGAGGTCTGTGAGAAAATCATTTTCCAGTGCGATAAAGTCAGAACCAGGGCTGTAGAATGGATCGGTAAATGCCGCGGCTTCTCCCGTTAATCCCCATCCATGACTACTCAGATATTGCTGAGTTCCGTAGGAAAGACTTCCCAAACTTCCAATGTCAATCAGTTCGGCATTCTTGAGTAACGACCAGACAGCAGCGTGTTTTCTCAGGAACGCCAGGAATCCCTCTTCTTTGCGAAGAGTATCTTCCCAATGAACAGAACGATCCAACACGACACCAACACTTGTCACGCCTTCCCCAAGAGGGATAACCCAAATCCAATATCCGGAATAACAAAAATGACAGGTTGCAAGTCTTCGACTAGTATAACGAATACGTTTTCGAAAGGTATCTGGTCCCACCGTATCGATATTGGTGACATGGCGAAAGCGGCCCCAGATGGATCCAAGGGTATGGCCGGATTCGGGCAACCGCAAATGTAATTGCCGTGCAAGGAGAGAGCTTCGTCCGCTTGCGTCGATAATCCATCGAGCTTGACCATGAAAGTTTTGATTATGTGCCTGTTGCACATCAAAGGAATGTCGAGTCTGACTTTTACTCGGTGTTCCAAGGTGAATATTCTCCACTCGGGCTTCTCGATAGACGTTGATGCCATTTTTCTGGTTCATGTTTAGCAAGTCAGCTTCCATGCGTGCCCGATCGATTTGAAACGCAGGGTGATACGGAAATGCGACTCCGCCGATTTCGCTCATGTTCCATAAGTCGGTGCTTTTTTCTTCATCATCAAAGAAAAACCGTAGTCCATTTTTGGGCAATTGATGCTCGTACAGATACGCGGAAAGATTAAGCCGTCGTAGAAAATAATTCGTAGCAATTTCAACAGTTGACTCTCCAACTTTGTATGATGTCTCGGCACGTTTCTCGAATACGCCAATGGTCAGAGAAGGCATGGCGATGCGAAGCTGACGGGCGAGCAGACTCCCGGCTAACCCACCGCCTATAATGGCCACGTCAAATGAAACCGTATTCATATATTATTATGCCTCTCTTCTGAGATGGGTTGTGACAGGAGCGTTGAAAATATCAGGCAACAAAAGGCACCAAGGGCAGCCGTCAGGCCAATGCTATGCAACACAGGTGTCTGCGAAAATGCGAGTAGACCAAACACCATGATTGTTGTGGTACTACAAATAAGAATTGCCCATATGGTTCGGACCCGTGATTCTGGTTCTTGCTGATAGTGATGAAAAAAAAGCGCATAATCCAGGCCAATTCCAATGACTAATAGCAGGGATGACAAATGAAATAAGGAAATCCGTTCATCAAAGAGATGGAGAAGGCCCAAACTCGTGACGACGCTTGCAGCCACTGATCCCACGATGCGCAGCACGAGCGACCATGACCTTAGGCGAATGATCAATGTCAGAATAATCGCGATTGCTCCAAAACTCAAGAATCGCACAACTTCATCGCGATAGGTCGTGAGGATGTGTTCAGCCTCATGTTTTAGGTCCAAATAGTACCAATTTTCGGCATTTTGCTTTTTAACCAATGTCGATAGTTGGCCGCGATCCGTAACACCTTGCAGATAGATTACCCCGATCCATTGTTGATCTTGTTGAAACAATAAGGAACTCAACTTTAAGCCGAATGAGGTTCCAGTAAAGACATGGCTGTTGACAGGCTCTTGGTGTTTGGCGGTATGTATGTCATGAATGAAAGGCTCAAAGATGCCCTGTTTGAATGGTAACCCTTTTTGTGCTTTTTCCAAACGATTCCTTAAGAGTGGTGAAGCTGGGAGGAGGGCTTGTCGTACGTGTTGAGTTTTGATACTTGGGAGATATTGTGCCGCCATCTCATAGCCTGTAATCACCCCGCGATGTTTCTGATCTTCTAATTGTGGAATGAGTTCTTCACTTTTTCGTAGCACGTCTTCCTCTGAGGGGCCGGTTAAGATTATAAGGTCGCGAACTGCTGGTGCACCGACTTCTTTTCTCATCCATGTATCCCGGTCTTTTGTTTCTTGAGAGAGTGGACTCAAACTTGCGATGTTTTGCTCCCAAAAAGCTTTGGGAGACCAGAGGAGATAGCCCGTTGCCAACATGATGATCATAAGTATGAGGACTGTCATGTTGGGTAA
>BQIU01000136.1 GCA_021603905.1 Nitrospirales bacterium | reverse complement strand
TGCAGAAATAACCGTTGAAATTCTCGACCAATTTAAGCAGCAAATGATGGGGCAAATGGGCGGAGAATCTGGCATGAGTCAGGCGGCTGACGATATGGCGAAGGGCAATCTTCCCTGGACAGCCGAAGCCAAAAAACGCCTCGAGTCAGTTCCAGAGTTTATGCGGGACATGATTAAACGAATCGCCGATGACATTGCCAGAGAGCGCGGGCACATGGAAGTCAATGTCGAGTTATTCGAAAAGGTGGAAGCTTTGGGTGATCTCAAAGAGCAAGCGGGTCCACCATTGGAATGGACAGAAGATGCCTTGGCGTTATTACAACAGAAGATTCAAGACTCTCCGCCAATGGCGAAAGAGTTTGTTGCTGACATGTTAAAGCACGATGCTGAAGACTTGGCCCGTGAGCAGGGCATGTCTCGTATCGACGCGGAATCTCTCATCAAACTGTGGGATGCGCCTCAATCCGCAGTCGCTTGGTCGGACGAAGCATGGAAACGACTGCAAACATCTCCTGATTTTGTTCGGAGTGGTATCCGCAAAGCCGCGGAACGACGAGCACGAAAGCTTGGGCTCAAGGAAATAGATTCAGAACATCTTACGGTGTTTCGAAACGAAGCCATGATGAAAGCAGTCAAACGTATTCGAGCTTTTGGCTACAAAGAGCTCACCTTTGATGCCTTTGATGATGCCTTAGAGAAGGTCAAGCGTTTGAAAGGTAATGAGCAAGCCGAACATCGTCTCGAAGAAATCCGCGATTACATGAAGACGAAGCCCGATGTCGGTCTGTTGGGTGAAGAGCTCATGGGCAAATTCCGCAGCTACCTCAAAGGCGAAGGCAAGCTGTAAGTACTCCTTTTATCTGTTCGTCTCCTTTTCCCTCCCTTTCTCCCCATCTCCTGAAAAAATAATTGAATCTAGCTATTTCCCATAGCTTGCTACGGGTTTACCGAAAAAAGGGGTCATTTCCCTTTTTAACGTCAAAAACCAACTTCCATGCTTCTCGATTTCTCTCACGCTGAGAAGATTTAAGTTTCTTAGCAAATACCTCACTATGTAAACGCAAAAAAGGAGAATGTCCCCATTTATTACAAGCTGAAATTCTCCAAAACTCCACACGTTATGTTCTGACATGAGCCTCGCTATTAGCCTATCCCGCACAATCTTGATTCATCATGGAACTAACACCGTCGGACTTCCACTTGTGGCTGCTGGTCCGCCCACAACAGGAGCAGTTGTGATTACACTGCTGGTGCTTAGGACAGCATGCCCTCCATTGTTCAATTTAATAAGAGAGCCTCGAATATTAGTGATACCATTTCCTTTCATGTCGAGATTACTTCCCGCATGAATATCCATTTTTGAAGTCGCTTTCACCGTCAAATCACGCGTAGACTCGATCTTGAGATTCTTTTTTGACTCAATCGTCACTCCGTCCTTGAGACTCTTCACCGTCACGGAGTCACCTTGTAAGCGGATGACCTTTGCTTGCACTGTGGCCACACCATTTGACAACTGAATGATAGATTGTAATGCGTTTACTTGCGCCTGAAGCGCATTGACCTGTTGTCGAAGAAGTAAAATCTGCTGATTTCCACTCGCAAGAGGGCTTTTAGTCAATGGCACTGCTTTCTTCATGGCACGAGAACGAGAGGATGGAACTTCGCCTCTGACACCACTCGAAGTAATCTCATCTTTCAGCTGTTCTTCAACTTCTTGAGCATAGGAAACACTTGTCACTCCTAAAGGAGTGGTCAATGCCAAACTTAAACATGACACAATAGAAAATTGAAATAACCGCATTGCAATGATGTTCCGATCCATCATTCATTTCCTCTCATGTATTAATAATAAGACCACTCATTTCTTTTCTTAACTGCGAAAATACATTCCCTCAGGTATTCACTAACACTAGTCGGTGTGGGGCTTACTGTACATATGGTCAAGACGCGTGTTTCATAAAATAGGTTAGGTTCAGCGGGGCGGCTATGGTTTTGCAAACATTAGCATCTAATTGGAGTGATTAAATATGGGGACATTAGTTCATCACGACCCAGGTATGGAAGCGAAGTAAAGAAAATTCAGAATTCCACAATGCCATACAACGCTATGTCATGAAGCAAGCGTCTTGCCTCCTTTTATCGACAGAAGCGCGAGCGGTCCGAGGCATAGCCGCATTCTAATGCAACGTTTGGCGAAAGGTCTAGAAAAAGGAGAATGACCCCTTTCCCACCCTCAGGATCTTCCGGGGTAGCAGGGATGGCATGTGGCGGAAGAAACACCGTGCAGGACGGGAGACCCACGACGGTGCGGGCGAACTGGCAACCGAGGCGTATAAGGGAGACCAAAATCGTCGAGGGCCGTCGTGGGAGTCGAAGGGGTTCATAGTACTGCTTGAGGGCCAGGGACAACAGAACCCGGCCCGAGGGAAGGGACCCTACTTTGTTCATGTTCTCCGACGCGTGGAGGGTCAGGGGCTTGCCATCGCGCTATCAACCCCGAGATGATCAGGACGCGATAGAGGAAACTGTCTTGGAAGGCCAAGTCTGCATCCAGCTAACCGGAAACATGCGCATGCCTACTGAGGAAGAACATCGGAAAGCCGTGTATGGGAAAACCATACGCACGGGTTGATGAGGGGGAGCTGGGATTCCTAACTGCTGAGGTCTCGAGTAGACGCGTGCGTCGAAACATTCGAGAGCAGCTCCAGATCAGCACCGACTCTCTACTCTAGCCTTTTACGTATTCAAATGCAACGTTTGGCGAAAGGAATGACCCCTTTCCCTTTTGGTTAGGTGAGGGCAGTGGCCTAGCTTACCACGTTGTGGAATCCATCATTGATGGCAGCCCTCGTCTCTATTAAAAAGAGGGGGCGTCTATATCATCTATTCAGCAGCAGCCTGTCACCCAAGGAGGCGAGACAAGAACTGCAAGGGATGATCAATCTTGCTGCCCTCAAAACGCTGTACCTGAGATCGACAAGAAGCGCCAGTCGCCACGATTGTCCGGTCGGAATCGGCCAGTTTTAATTTCCAGGACTGCTCGTAAATGCCCTTCGATTCGTCGTAGTGCGCGGTCTCGTGCCCAAACGCACCCGCCATCCCGCAACAGCCCGTTTGAACAATTTCTAAGTCGAGACCAAATGCCTTAAAGACCGCTTGCCACTGCCGACCCGACGCCTGAATTGAGGATTTTTCGCCGCAGTGCCCCATGAACGCTATCGTGGGTGAGGTGAGCTGGATCAGTGATTCGGCGAGATGGGGCAGTACATTGGCCAGCCATTCCTGCGGCAACCAGACAGCGACGCCTGGCCGGTCGAGATAGGTGCGATACTCTTCCCGGTAGGTCAGGGTCATCGCCGGATCGATCCCAATGATCGGACGCCCCATCGACACGAGCTTCTCAAGCTGCAGAGTAGCTTCACGGGCGGTTTGCTGAAAGTCTTGCAAAAAGCCTTTCACGTGCTGCCCTTTGCCATTTTCGATAAACGGTGTCACGATGGGCTCGAAACCGATCTTTTTGAAAAACGCCACGCAATCGCAAAAGGTCCCGGCTTCATAAAAGGCGGTGATCGCATCCGGCAAGATAAAAACGGTGTTGGAGAGATCGCGGTGCTGGAGCGACGCTGGCTCAATTTGATGCAGCACGTGAATCCCAGCCTTGTCCAGCAATGCCGTATACGTGGGTGAACTGAGCTGCGGCGTGTCCACTAGCCCGACCCAATCGCGCATGAGCGGCTCAAAAAAGGGTAACTTCACGCCCGCGTTGTAGAGAAACGGGGCCGCGAGAAGCCGGTGATGGGTGCGCTCGCCAAACGCAATTAGCTTATCCTTAAGTGGGCGTTGATAGCGCGTATAAAACCGGTTGAGAAATTTGGCTTTGAGATCGGGAATGTCCACTTTAATGGGACACATGGAGGTACAGGCTTTACAGGAGAGACAGCCGTCCATCGCCTCGTAGACTTCGAGGGAAAAATCAGAGTCCGTCGACTGAGGAAGTGCCAGGTGCCCGCGCGACGCATCTTCCGCCTGGAGATCATAGCGGGTGCGCGACAATTGCCGCAGCCACTCGCGCATCATCCCGGCTCGGCCTTTCGGGGAGTGAAGACGGTCACGGGTAAATTTGTACGACGGGCACATCACGTCATCGAGATCAAAATTAAAGCACGCGCCGTTGCCATTACAGTGAATCGAGGAAGGAAATGCCTCCCGCACGGCTTCCGGGATTTGCCGATCCCGGTGTCCTCGCAGCGGCACGCCATCAAGTGTTTTCACACTCGTAGGATGATCGATCGGCGTGACGAGTTTTCCGGGATTCAGCTTATGGGTTGGATCGAACAGCTGTTTAATGCGTCGCAGGTCGTCGTACAACTCCGGGCCGAAAAACTCGGGCATATACTCGCCGCGCAGCCCTTTGCCGTGCTCGCCCCAGACCACCCCGCCATATTTCAACACCAGGTCTTTCACCTGATCGCTGATCACCCGAATGAGCGTTTCATCGGCTTCGTCCTTCAAATCGAGAGCTGGCCGCACGTGCAAACAGCCGACATCCACGTGCCCAAACATGCCGTATTCAAGCCCGTAGGCATCGAGCACCTGACGAAACTCTTGAATATACGCAGCTAGATGCTCGGGTGGCACCACTGTATCCTCAACAAAGGGAATCGGACGGCGATGGCCCTTGGTATTGCCGAGCAGCCCCACCCCTTTGGCGCGCAGCTCCCACAGCGAAACGATATCGGCATCGGTCGTGGCCAATTGATAGCCCACCGCTTCGTGTTCTTGCCCGAGCAAACTCTCGAGTTGGTCGCAGAGCGCCTGGGTGGCCGCGTTCACTACATCGGCATCATGGCCGGCAAATTCAATGAGATTGATCGACTGCACGCGGTCATCGCCCGGCTGGGAAAAGAACTTCCCCACCCGGTCCCAGACCACATCCTGCCGCGCCAGGGTGATGATCGTATCGTCCACCGTTTCAATCGCGGCCGGATCCGCTTGAACCAATCTAGTGGCGGCTCGCAAGCTGTCATCAAAACTCACATATTTGGCCACGATCACGCGCTTGACGGTCGGCAGCGGGATCAGGTTGACCTTGATCCCCGTGACCACCGCCAGCGTGCCCTCGGAACCGGCAATCAGGGCATTTAGATTGAACTGCCCTTCCTCGGTGTAGACATGCGCAAGATTGTAGCCGGTCAAAAAGCGCGTTAACTTCGGGAAGCGCTGTTGGATCAGCTCGTGTTTGCTCGTGACGATGCGGTCCACGCCCTGATAAATCTGATGGACCAGATCGTCGTCCGACTTGAACTCGTGTAAGGCCGCTGCGTCGAGGGGCACGCTCTGCCAGGCCGACCCGTCTGAGAACACCACATCCAAGGCCAGCACATGGTTGCTGGTTTTGCCATAGAGGCGAGAGCCTTTCCCTGATGCATCGGTACTGACCATGCCGCCAATCGTCGCGCGATTACTCGGCGCGAGCTCCGGGGCAAAAAAGACACCATGGGGTTTCACGTGGGCATTGAGTTGATCGAGGACCACCCCAGGTTCAACCCACGCCCATCCCTCCGCCTCATTCACCTCGACAATCCGGTTCATATGCCGGGAGAGATCGATCACCACCCCTTCGGTCAACGACTGGCCGTTCGTCCCCGTCCCGCCCCCACGGGCGGTAAACGTCACGTCGGCAAAGGCCTCGTGAGTGGCAAGCTGGAAGATGCACTGGACGTCCGCTTGCGTGCGGGGAAACAACACGGCCTGAGGCGTCACCTGATAAATAGAGTTGTCGGTGGCCGCACTGAGACGACCGCCAGAACGGGTCTCGACATCACCCGTAAACGCACGGCGTGTGAGGGCGTCGACAAATGCCAACACAACCGGACTCAGTGCTTCTTTCTCAGTTAATTGCGGAATCATCGCCACTCCATCCATGAGGCATCGCACAGGGACTGGGTGGCACTATCATAGTCGGAAAGACGGGAAAATCAAGCTCAGCCAGCCGAGGTTAATGAGACGCCGTATTCCTTAATAGGGTCAGTAATAGGTGAAGGCCTGCGTTATGGCTTGAATAGAGTCGAGCAATTCGTCTTGGATCATGGCCAGAAAACCAAGACTGCACGTCGCGGGAGGTGTCTTTCATGTGATAGGTCGCGGGAACGGGAGGAAGTATAGGTCACCATCCAAGAGGTGGCTGCCTTTTTTCATCGGGATGTGTCCACTATAAGTCGGCATATTGGAAAGATCGATGCCGCCGAGAGGGAGGGGAATGGGGCGGTACCTCAGCTGAGTAAATACATTTCTACACTTGCGCAGGCCTGACCCCGATATGACCCCAATACTAAATTAACGCAATAACACAGGCCTGACCCCAATACGAGCGCAGGTCTCGCGTTCGATATTCCCATTGAACAGAAAGCAAGCCCAGGCCTGCGCGGCACCTTACGCATTGAAGCCCGGCCATGGACCTGAGTAATTACAGTTGGTTCTGTTCTGTATTTGTAAGAGTATGGTTCTCACCGTAAATTATTTCTATATGCGGTTCTTGGCATTCTGAGGTAAACTAATATCATTAAAATTTTGGAGGTATCGTGATGAATACGAAGCTGAGAGAACTTCCAGTCGACGAGCGCATCAAGCTTGTTGAAGAATTGTGGGATAGCATCGCCTCCGATCAGAAGGTGCTACCCCTTACCGACGAGCAAAAGGCGGAATTGGACAAACGTCTCGATGCCTACGAAGTCGATAGAAACCGTGGTCGAATCGCAACCGAATCTATCACGGAAATTCGGCGCAAGCTGTGACCCTTGAGGTTCGACTCCGGCAGGAAGCAGAGGAGGATTTAGCGGATGCTGCAGCTTGGTACGAAGAGCAGCGGCAAGGTCTAGGGCACGAGTTTCTGGATGAAATTCTAACCATGCTTTCGAGAATCGCAGATGCCCCGCTGATGTATCCAAGCGTTCATCGGAATACAAGACGCGCGATCATTCATCGCTTTCCGTTCGGTCTATATTATCGGGTAGAGGACACGACCATTGTCGTTGTTGCGGTCATGCATGGTAGTCGCAATCCGCGTCATTGGAAAAACCGCACATAACTTACTGGTCACAACCACTGATGATCTATGCCCATGTGTTCAACCGTGGGGTGGCAGGCGTTCACAATGCGCTAGACGAGCTTTGAGGGAGGGTAATTATTCTGATGCCCAGAAAAGCCGTGATCAATGCCTACATAGATAGCAACTGATTGATATTGCATAAATTTTCAAGCATTTTTTAGGAGAATTGATGGATTTTTATTTGGATAGAAGATTGATGATTCACAGCTTATGCGATTCATCTAATCATTGTTAGGTTGATATATGGAAAGTTCAAAAACAGAAGTCATTGACGCAATTTTTTCGCCATTGCATTTTAATGCGTCCCAATATGCCGTTGCTGTGAATGCTACGGTCAGTACGCAATTGAGTGGAAAGCATCCCTTTCCACTTGCCGGAGGGGCGCTCTACCGTCTTGGTGCTGATACGGTCGCTTTCCATGAAGCCGTCGTTGCGCTCTGCGTGACAGGGTGGGTGTCATGTTCCGCGCCCCTCTTACGAACCCTTCTCGATTTGCTCCTCAGTACGGCGATCATCGTTGAACGCCCCGATGAAGCAGAAATGCGTGGATTCCGTTTCACTCACTATTGGCTCAAGGCGATGCTTTTTGAGGGAGATGGCGAGGCGCAGCAGAGCAAACGCCAGCAGATCGAGGCCGGAATGGCGCGTTTAGCGGAGCCTGACCAGGAGCGAGCCAGGCGCTTTATCTTTAAATGATCGTTTGCCTGCTTATTGGTATGCGCCCGACTTTTATCGCCGGCCACAAGAGGCAAGCAAGGCCCTGTTGTCACCAGAACTCAGTTTGACCTATGGCAAGGTTTCCAGCGCCGCGCATGGGGGGTTCTTCGGATTGGGCATCTTTCGAGATCAACCCGATATAGTTCATCCCAATCAGCGAAACGACCTTCGGACCCAAGCCTTGGCTCTTTCAATGTCTATCCGCGTCGTTTTGGAACAAGCCCGTCTGCGGGATCTGTTTGAATTGGAGGGAAAACTTTTAGAAAAGGGGACATTCTCCTTTTTGAAGTTTTCGTATACGTCCTGATGATCGCTTACAGGGCAGTCCACGAGGATTCACGTTGAGCTCAAGATACAATCAATCACTCCACCGTCAGTTGTTTCTAAGCTTGTCGACCACGCAATGAGCCTCGATTGACGGTTTGTCGAATGGCCCCGACTCCTATCCCTCGAAAAGGAGAATGTTCCCTTTACCTATGTTCCGTCGAAGTCTTTACCATTCGGCCGCTAAACGATCAATGACTATCTGCTGAACCACAGCCTGAGGCCCCAGCCTAGCGAGGTAGATGGCTGTTTCAGCAATGTCGAAGGGATCGATCTTTTCATTCAGAAGTATCTTCTCAGGCGAAGCATCGACCAGTTCATCCGCCACTCCAGCCGGACAGATGGCACTGACTTTAATATTGAAGGCTCGACCTTCATCAGCCAGCGATTTTGTCAGAGCCATTATTCCATGTTTAGAGGCACTGTAGATCCCCGTCCCCTTCCAAGCTTGCACTCCAGCTACACTCGACATGTTTATGATAAGTCCGCCGCTCTGTTGTTGCATCTGTTGAAACCCTGCACGACAACATAAAAAGGTTCCTCGTAGATTTGTGGCTATTACGTCATCAAAGGTCTTTGTATCTGTATCGACCAATTCTCTGCCTCCAAAAATCCCCGCATTATTCACCAGAATATCCAATTGGTCATAAAGTCTCAGGGTTTGTTGGATGAGTGCGTTCACTTGGTGCTCATTGGATACATCCGTTTGAATGGCATGGGCCTCTCCACCCTTTTCCCGAATACGTGCAACCGTAGATTCGCATAAATGGTGACGCCTAGCAGCAAGAACGACCTTCGCGCCCTCTTCCCCGAAACGCAGGGCCATAGCTTTCCCAATTCCACTACTGCTTCCCGTCACGATCGCTACTTTT
>BQIU01000135.1 GCA_021603905.1 Nitrospirales bacterium | reverse complement strand
GACTTGTGGTTTGCTATCCTTTTGCATCGTGGCGTCTCTCCTATTTTGTGGTTGAGTTGAGGATGTTTCGCAACACCCATTTCAACCCGAGACGCCGCGTCTTTTCAACTCACCCAAACACTACTTTTAAATATAACTCTAATCCATTTGGTGTAGAGGTATAAAGGCGTTCAAGTCTAATGGATTCGATTCGCTGGCACAGCGAATATAAGTACTTCAAACTTTGAAAACCGGGACGGCTCTATTCTTCAATATCTACCAAATCAACTCTCAATAGATTACCCAGGATGCGATACAGGACCTCGCGTTCAACGCCGTCAATGACATCGATTATATGCTGAAACGATAATAAGTCCAAGCTCCTAAATCTGGCACATCAAAATCTCTAAATGGACAGATACCAGATTTTCCATCATGTGTTACATTGTGTATGAGTAGCCGTTTCAAACAATGGGCACGAATTAAGTCCATTAGAAGAAAAACCCCATTGACTCAACAGCTTGACAGCCTTAGGACACAACACTAGAATCGAGACTCAGTTGGGCATCTAAGAGAGCGGGAATAGCTCAGTGGTAGAGCATCGCCTTGCCAAGGCGAGGGTCGGGGGTTCAAATCCCCTTTCCCGCTCCAAATTCCACAAACAGTCTCAAATATTTGAAGCCCCGACCGGGGATTGCGAAGGGGATGTGTCCCCTTCGTCCTACAAAATTCCCAGACCTCGATATCCAAGAGGCAGCCACACACCAACTATCATCGACCACGGTATGTCTTCCTAGGAGGAAACTCTTTCTAAGGGATAATCTCTGAGTCGCACAATACTTCCTATTTTAGATGCTTTGCGGAAATAGCGGTCATCGGTAGTCACTAACTTTGTCTTAGGCTGACTTAAAGCCACGGCCTGATACAGTGTGTCCAAAAGATGCTGCTGTAACTCAATAGCCAAATAACACGCCCGCTGATAAATTTCTGGTCCGACTATAGCAAATCCAAATACCTTCCAGGTAACTCATACGACTATATCTGCGAAATCAAACACCTTTAACTTTAGAAGTTAATTGAATCGGCTATAGGACTGGAAAGTCCATGGCATACAACAAGGCCACGGATTCTTGTGCAATAGTAGGGAACAGACGGGAAATGACAGCAGCCGTTTCCGCCAGCCAATGGGGTGGTTGCTGCAAGGAGAGATGACCGTCCTTGACGGCCTGAAGTATCTTTACCGCTTTCCCTGTATCGTCTTCAGTCGTAGGATCAAACAGAATCCACTTATAGCCCCTTCAAATAACTTCCGATGTTTGAGGCACAGTAAGTATTACGCTGGGCAGTCTCAATAATTAGACTAGGAATTAATTGGATTCGCTATAATAATCACTCTCGCATCCAAAACCAGATAGGTCATGGGCGCCCAAGACGCCTTGCCCGCCGTATAGAACTAGCACAAATCGGCTTAACCTTTGCGCGAAGGGTCAAGAGTTTTTCAATAGCGCGAGCCCTCCGTGCCGCACGTTCACGCTCACCAACAGCCTGCTGCATCAATTGTGTAAGCACCGCACTTTTATTCTCACCAGCAAGTTTCTTGTCAAATGCGGCCTTGACTGGCTCTGGCAAACTAAAATTCACCATCGCCATACTGTCCCCCTATTGTTGAAATATTCAACAATACGTATGGAATTGAGGATTAGTAATGTCAAGCAAAACAGCTCGCTTTAACTAGGAGAGTTAACCTCTACTGTTTAGAGCATGCAAAGCTATATTATGTGACAAGCGAATTGCCCACTTTTTTGCGTATGCATCTAACGTTCGGCTATTGCAGTCTCGAGGCGTTTTAACGACAGGCTTCTGCCTCTTAATGGCGTGTCCGTGGGTTGAGGGCCCCCTCAGAATGTTACATTTTTTCTGCCAAACGTAACTGAGCGGGTGGCATAATCACTGTGGGTTGGTCAGCTATTTACAGGTTGAACCTTTTTCTGCGCCGCGCTGCCACACCTCGAGATCACGCTGGCAGCCCTCGTTGCACTGGCCGGGATGCTGCAGCTCCTCGCGGGCGCGAGCAAACGTCATCGTATGATCAACAGCCTCCTGCGGGCTCACCCACCTCGAGGCATCACAGGCGATCAGCTTCCCGGCTTTAAAGTGGCCGAGCTGGTCGAGTGTCTCTGAAGAAGCACACCCGTTCACGAAAATACTGGCCACAAACAGCGTCCACATGATGTTCTTCATGGTCTCTGCTCCTATGTTTTATCCCAAGCCGCGTAGGATGGTCCTGCATTTCATGGTTGCTCCGGCGCTCTCGTAAACCTGCGCCGCCTCCTCGGTTTGGTACCGTCCCTCCCCCCGTCCTAGTAGCGGAGGATCGAAGTACCCGATTGAGCGTTAGAGACAAGCTGGGTCGGATTGCGCGGTTGAGCCGGATTATCAGCGTATCCAAGCGCCGCACGGTCGGATTCTACTCTACCAGCTTCGACACGGACACTGCCCGTATGATCAAAAACTCGAATTCGTTGTTTCTCTAGGATTACCCTCAACGCCTTAGGAACGTTCAATCTTTCTGTTCTTTTAATTCGACCTATTGAGCCACAATCCTTCAATAATTTCAAGTATCTCATTTTTGATAAATTTGGGATATTGTTGCGTAATTCACAAACGTCGGCTGTGTCTCCGGCAATTAGAGGGATTAAGGAAAAGGAGACATTCTACTTTTTCAATGTATCCTGAAAGCTGGTCTTTCCTCGTAATGAAATTTCTAGTAGCCCTGAGACCATATTTGTAGACGATTGTTTAGGACCCCGAAAGAGTCAGTTGGCGCAGCGTGTCAATAAAAATTGAATGTCCCCCTTTTCCAGGTCATGAAGAGCGACATTATCAAACAAGCAGATTTATCCATTTTAGGAGTAGTAGATTATCGAGAGGGTATGATCGCAAGAATTCTGACAGGGCCTCCGGTTCCATGTTTGATTTTCATAGGCAGGGCATAGACCGTGGCTCCTCGTGGTGGAATGTCCTGAAGAGAGGCGACGTTTTCAAGAGCATAACGGTTCGCTTCGCTCAGGACACGATGGGCAGCAAAATCCCGTGATTGCCCGGCATCAATACTCGCCGTATCAATTCCCACGCCTCGAATGTGTCTTTGATACACTAAGAATTTGATCGCCTCACCCGAAAAGCCAGGAAAATGAAGAGTCGTTGGATCGTCTGGAGTTGGACTACCTAGATATCGAGTGATCTCCGGCCAAAACTTCCCCCATCCTGTTCGAAGCAGGACTAACGTGTTGCGCTCAATTCGGCCAAACTGTTCTTCCCACTTCTGAATGTCTGCAATGGTCAGTGTGTAGTCTGGATTGTTTATACATTGCTCTTCGATATCAATCACGATAGCCTGACCGAAGAGTCGGGTTATGGGAATCGCATCCACGCTCATTCCCGAGGAAGCAAAATGATTAGGAGCATCTATGTGCGTCCCACCATGCTCTGAAGCCGAAAATTGTCCGGAGGCATACCATTTTCCTTGTGCGTTCATCCCATGCGCGGTGTCTTCTCGCTGGAATGAAGCATTGTTAGGCCAATAGACCGTGTGCTTATCGAAGGCATAGGTCAAGTCCACGATCTTCGTCGTTTGAGAGGCGCAGGAAGCACAGAGCAGCATCGAGATAGCAATTAAAATAGGAGTCTGAGGTAACATGACGGTTATTTCATAGAAACCCGAGCCAAATGGCAACCTGGTTAAGAAATTTCTGATCCGATCAGACCTAGTAAATCCATGACATGCAACAAGGCCACGGATTCGCGTCCGAAATCGTGGGAGGAAGATTAAGAAAGAGTTCCTCGCTCGATTGATCAAAGTGATAAAACATATTATGAAGCAAGTGCCTTGACCCCATTTTCTACCATTCGCCGGGTACCCGTGGTTGGAACAATCTCGGATCACATAACAGCAAGTGACCTGTGTTTGCAGTCATGACAACGATGACATAAACTTTGGCTGAATTGATAGCATCATGCATGAATTACCTTTTTCATAACTAAAGACTCTGCAGATTCAAAAAAAGCTGCGTATAGGATATGAAGTTTCATTTGTGAAGATAAGCTTATACATCACAAACGAAATTGAAGAGAAGGCTCGAAAATGTTCAAGAGCATAAAGAATTATTATAATAGAGTTCCGAATCTATTGCTGTTCTCATCGCATCACACAGTCACTGTCATCGTAATTGCAAGTATTCAGGTATTCACTGCAGTAGTCCTCGTTTCTAGTTCAATTTATTTAGGTATTTCTGAGTTATTATGGATTGTTGCAAATTCGATTTTTTGTATTTTGTCATTCTTGCTAACTCAACAGTTTAGGGCTCGCGTCTCTCAACGGCACATTCATAGAGGCGATTGGTTTTATATCTTTACGGTGTTTTCCACTTTCGCATTTCCATTTTTACTTACGTTTATCCCCGGTATTATATCTCGACGCATCGAGTTATTGTCGATCGCTGGAAGTATGGGATATTTTCTTCCTATATTCGCTAGCATGCTTCTCTGGTACCTATGGCAAAGACAGATATTTGACCAAATAGTACCGCTTTTTCCATTAGGGGCGATTATGACTATTCTCCCCTTGGTCTTTGCGTGGTCTGTTTCAAGTGCCGTTTTTTGGACGGTAAGGTCTTACCTGGGCGGGGGAGAAAACCTCGCGGCGACTGTTCAAGTAAGAAAAAGTCTCATTCTTAGACGTGATACATGGCACGGTAAGCCAGCCTGGTCAAAAACCGATGGATCGCCCATTGTCGTTGCTCTCGCACTTTCTGGAGGTGGATATAGGGCTGCACTTATTCATGCCGGACTACTCAAGGCATTTGATCAAGAATGTGTTCCCGTTCGATATCTTACGACAGTATCAGGAGGATCAATTGTCGGTGGATATTATTCCCTTGGATATACGCCCGATGAATTCAAAACAAAACTAGAGCAGTTTCGACCCCACTTGGCTGACGAGCTATTTTCAGCCTCGTCCTTGTTAAGCGAGTTCTACGCATTCGATTGGACTTACACCAATACCTATGTTGAACATCTACGTAAGATATATTTTGGATCAACCACTTTGGGTAGTGAAGAGTTAAAGGGATCCAAGCTAAGACTTGTCATCAATGCAACAGATCTTGATAAAAAACAAGAGGGAGCTCGTGAAGTGTTCTTTCAAGGAAACTACTGGCAAACCGAACAAACATTATTAGCCGAAACCGTTGCCGCATCAGGTGCATTTCCTGGTATCTTTCAACCTCTACCGCTATATTGGCCACATAAAAACCTAGGCTCCCCATCTCTCGAGGTGCTGGGAAAACGAAAGTTTGTTGATGGGGGTGTGGTTGAAAACTTTGGTATTACTGGTCTATCGCGATATTTAGAGAAAACTGGGCTACCACCGCCAGATATACTTGTTGTTTCAAACGCAAGCAAGTATATAAAGCGCTGGCCACTACGCAGGGAGTCTGAGTATTTATTTCCAATACTCCGCAACCCGCCAAAACAGGAAGTCATTGACCTTCTTCTAAAGAGCCAAAACATTACATATTCGGTAAACGACAGACTCATGATAGATCTCATGCTGAACGGTAAGCCTGGGTGGCTTTCTAGAAATCTCGGAACTCCCCACGTGCTTTTTGCCACCAGTACATCTCTTGAAGCGGCGAACAAATTACAGAATCGTAAACTTGTATATAAAGACGGACACGGGAAATTGATCGATGCCTACCATACAGCCCTAACTGTTGCAGCCTATGACACTTTGGAAGAGCTCTCACCCAGGCAAGTCAATATGGCTTTCTGGGTTGGATATCAATTTGGATTACTGTATCTTGAGGAATTAGACTTAATTCGTCAAAAACTAGGAGGAATGGGGCGTTCATGCCTTTCCTCGAAAATTGCAGCCCCTGATGGAAAAATTTGAGGGTATGATAAGTGCCTTTTTCGAAGTGAATCTATCTGCGAAATCACATATCCACAAATCTTAATTTCTTATCCTCACAGGTGGCTTCTTAGATGGAGGGGAGGGTACCTTTGGAGGTTGGAAACCCATGTTGTCACTATTACTCGCCTGTCAGTACTAAAATCCAAGATTACAATCCTTAGAACTCGGGCAGTATTCATTATAGGTAACAGAGATGATACAAAATTAACGAATAAGACGAATAAACTGCAGAGGTTTCTCAGCTTTTCTTTTTTTAGCAACTTTGTGCACCATGCAGAAGGTCCTCCTTACCAGATAACATCCTCCAACATTCTCCTTCATTCGCTATCTCATACATTTTGACAAATCTGAGCAAAATTTGTGTATCACTTTTTGTTGCATCATGGATTAGCGTTCCCGCCGCAATTGGAAAGTTGCACTTTCAGACGAAATGTGTACGATGTATTGATACTCCAAACAATCCCAAGATATCTTTTGCTAACAACCGTGCTTTCTACGGACCGATTGCGATTGTGTGATTTTGCTCTCAAATGGAAAACACCGAAATCATACACATGCCGAAAGAATGGATTCCTTTGGCTAGGGAGTATAATAATTTCGACTCACAAGGGTGATGTGTTTTTCTCCCATGCGGAAGTGATTGTTGCGAAGCAACGGTAAGGCCGGATCGGGACGGCGCAGCTGGAAAAGGGGACATTCTCCTTTTTTTGACGCATGGTCATTCCCAAACATTGTCTAGTGTAAGCTTCTCCGATCGAAGACAAGTAACAGTAGAGTTTTCTGGCAGAATATACCAGGAGGTTCACATGAAACGAACTCTATTTAGCGAATCCAAATCGTCACGATCTAGAAACAAGCGCATGCCGGCATCAAGGTCAAAGAACTGAGTCGAGGAGATGGAAGAGGGGGTCAAGCTGCTTGCTTCATACACTTCCCCAGCTAAACTCTGAGTTCCACGTATGAATAAATGACTCACAACTCCTTTTCTGTCTTTTTTTCAACCCATGCCTGACCCTAAAGTATGACCCTGCCAAAGAAGGCACTGATGACAAAACTCCAAAATCCATGAGAAGGGGATGAGCCGAGAAGGAAACAGCAATGATGATCTATTCCGTCTGGCGTATAACCACAAACTATACGCCAATCCGTATACTTATTATTTAGTCGGAATAGCGCATAATCGTGGATTCATATAATAAGTGCAATTTCTCTTGGCCTGCTCATCGGCTAGGATGTCGGGACGTAGCCATCTATTCACCTGTTATAGGGGTCAAATCGCTTGCTTCATGATATTTCCTCGGCTACACTCCCTCTATGCCCCGCCCCCAACGCATTGCCTACAATCATGCCGTGTATCATGTGATGAATCGGGGCCGAGCCCGACACACCGTGTTTCATGATACGCAGTACTATCACGCCTTTCTCGACACGTTGACTGAGGTGCATATACGCTTCCATGGCGTGATTCATGCCTATTGCCTTATGGGCAATCATTATCATGTCTTGCTGGAAACTCCCAAAGCCAATCTTAGCCGCATCATGCGGCATCTTAACGGGGTTTACACCCAACGGCACAACCGACTCAAACGCACGGATGGCCCGTTGTTTCGAGGACGGTATAAAGCCATTTTGGTGGAACAAGACGCCTATTTACTCCAAGTGTCCCGCTATATCCATCGAAACCCGCTTGACTGCAAACGGCCATTGGTCACAAATCTGAGTAATTTCCAATGGTCCAGCTTCCAGGCCTACATCGGTCAAGCCAAGGCCCCCTCCTGGCTCTGTCGGGATACGATATATGACCTCCTTGACTCCAAACAGCGGGCTCAAGCCTATCTCCGCTATGTCCTGGAGGGGGTTGATGAAGAAACCGTCCACTTTTACCATCGAAATAATCGGGCAGCCATTATGGGAGATCAGCCTTTTAAGGCCTGGGTTTATGACGAATTATTGCCGAATCTTGAAGCAGAAGAGAAAGGGCAGGTCATCTTGCCAAGTCTGACCATGGACGCTATTGTCACGGGCGTGGCTCACGCGTATCGAACCACGCCAGAGCAACTCACCACAGTCGTCAAAGGCCCACAAAAAGGTAATGAAGCTAGGAAACTTGCGATGTACCTGTGTCAGGAGCTGGCAGATTTCCAACTCAAGAATATTGCGGAGTATTTCCAGCTACGCCATATCGGCTCAGTGAGTTTTATCACTCACCAGGTCCGAACGAAGAAACGAGCTGAAAAAGAATTCGCCATTCGCTTAAACAAGGTGATCAAACATATTATGAAGCAAGTGTCTTGACCCCTTTTGATTGCGGAGTATTTCCAGCTACGTCATATTGGCTCAGTAAGTTTTATCACTCACCAAGTCCGAACGAAGAAACGAGCTGAAAAAGAATTCGCCGTTCGCTTAAACAAGGTGATCAAACATATTGTGAAGCAAGTGCCTTGACCCCTTTTAAACGCCGACCGAGAAACATGAAGCGGTGCACACCATGCAGACGACGCATGGGCTCTCGATCGCTCGAGGATGTACGGCTCTCCAGTGTGCTCGGTCGGCGTACTATCAGGCTCCGCGTGATTGGACTAGCCACGATCGGGATGTTATTGAGGCCCTGAATGAGTTAGTGGACGCGCATCCCCGATGGGGCGTCTGGAAATATATCGCCCGGTTACGAGCATTGGGGCATCCCTGGAACCATAAGCGGATTTATCGCGTGTATTGTCAATTAGGGCTCAATCAGCCTCGCCGGACGCAACGTCGTGTCCCAACACGGCCCTCTCTGCCGGTGTTTGTGCCGGAGGGCCTCAACGAAATCTGGTCCGCCGATTTCATGAGCGATGCGTTATATCACGGTGCAAGATTTCGCACCTTCAATCTTATTGATGACTTTAATCGAGAGGTGTTAGCGATTGAGATTGATACGTCGCTGCGGGCCGAGCGGATTATTCGGGTTCTTGAGCGCTTGAAGGCCGAACGTGAATTGCCCCACATGATTCGGGTGGATAACGGCCCAGAATTCCTCGCTCAGACCCTACAAGATTGGGGAAAGGCCAATCGCGTCCTGATCTATCACATTCAACCGGGGCGTCCCACGCAGAATGCCTTCATTGAGCGGTT
>BQIU01000134.1 GCA_021603905.1 Nitrospirales bacterium | reverse complement strand
TTAGTCGCAGGGAGCGCCCTTTGTCTATTGCGAACGCAGGATTTTCGTGACTACGGTCTTGAGGTGAGTTTCAGCAGACCAACCGCGTTTTCGCATGAAGTCATTCATGCCCTACGGCCACTGTTTGATCAGTTGTTTTCGTCAAGGTTGCAGTATCGCTCAACAGGGGTGATGCTAGGAAAGCTTCAAGAAGATACGAATCTTCAACTGAACCTCTTTGATCCACCACTGCACATTGAAAAATATCAGCAAATGTACCAGACGATCGACACGTTACGTGGGAGATATGGCAAACATACCGTCTTTCTCGGATCAAGCTTGGTCGCACAAACCTTTACGCAGCATGTCGGCGAACGCGGGGATGCACCAAAACGTAAAGGACTCATATTTAAAGGCGAGACGGCGCGAAAGCGATTGGGGATTCCGATGTTTGTGGGGGAGGTAAAGTAATGAGAAAACTCCCCGATTCCCATACCTCAAGGGGATTTGAAATCTATCTGTTCGATAAGTGAAATGTTCAATTATCGCGCCCCCAAGTGGTCTAACACCTCTATACGCGGCCAGCCGTAGTGTGGTCCGACTGGCATCCACTTGCTATGGGCAATCTCTGACGAAGGGCAGTTTGAAACCCCGATCTCAAAATAAGGCTGAACGGTTGTTCCGTGGTTATTGGCATACTAAATGTCGTAGCTGATCGGAAAAATAAGGATTGAATCGCCTGGATTATGTAAAGTTCACTAGGAATCAGAGCAGCTGATTCATAGTCAGCGGGCCTGCAGGCAAAAAGTCCTTTCCGGAGAAGGCCCTACATGAGCGGCTGATTTAGGAAAACCTGTTTTAGGACCTGTTGGGACGGGACGGGGTTGGAATGATAAGAAGGTCAGATAATTTTTACGACTGATCGAGGCAATATAGTCATGACGAGCAAAGGTGTCAGAGTTGCGTGAAATTTTCAAATCTGTCAGGGCGTATGAATTAATAGGATGGAGAACCTAAGATGCCTTCGGATTCTTTGCGTTTGCCCAGTCGCCTTCAGAGTCTTCCATATCAACCTTGTTAACGCCTTCAATAAACGTACTTTGTAAGAGCTCGTACTGTTCTTGGAGCTCCTCCATGGGATGTTGCCAATCATGGAGGTAGTAGATGGATGTCACCTTCGCTTGTAACGATGCCTTAGTGCAGTCAAAACACGGGCGCAGTGTTGAGTACATAATTGATCCATCAACAGCGTTTCCGAATCGTGCTGCCGTGATCAGAGCATTTTGCTCTGCATGCACGCAAATGCAAACGTCGTAGCCCACGCTGGCCTTGTATGTGTGTCGATCTCGACAACGAACGCAACCTCCATCAATGCAGTTTGTTATTCCTTCTGGAGTTCCGTTGTAGCCGGTGGATATTATACGGTTTTCTCTTACAATTACTGCCCCAACTTTGCGGCCATGACAATTCGCGTTTTTCCGAACCGCCATAGCGATATTCATGTAGTATTTTTCGCGATCCATAAGATCCTCTTAGTTCAATATTTAGAAATATTTCTAGCTATAGTTATCTATAACCGCATGTCTACCATTTCTGGAAATTGTTCATGTAAATACCTTCAACTATTTTCCTACTTCCAAGTACTGCTCCCTGCTACCCTCTGTTCTGTCTTTTCTTGAGGAAATCTGCTGGGATCTCAGCTCTGAAGCGCCGCTTCAATGTCCCTAACCAGAAAATTGATAAATTCAGACTGCGTTTCGACAATTCGTGGGGAGACTGAAATTTTTGAAAAGACGGACTGAAACTGACCGTCAACGGCAGCGCGAAACGTCAGATCTTGGTCACGTCCAGCCCCTAGCGGGATCTTTGAGTCAAGTACCGTCTTACAAATAATTGCGTAAGTTCGCGCATGGTGTTGGGCCAGGTCGAAAAGATATTTCGATTCGTCTGGCGAGAGCTTGCATCCACGGTGATTAAGTGCAGCAAGTAGGTAAGCCATCGCATCCATAATGGGTCGATCGACAAGGACTACATCGGCCTGGAGACTGGCTTCGAGCTCACAGGAAATACCACGGCTCATTATCCAGAGAGTGCTTTCGAATGTGTGGTTTTGGAGAATGGGAAAACCGGTATTAGATGCTTCTGTTGCAAGATCAGAGACACACTTAACGCGAAATCCTCTCTCTGTGAGTGTGGTGCCGAGTTGAGTGATAAGAGTAGATTTTCCAGTTGAATGAGTTCCAGCAATACCGAGTTTGATTTTGGTCATGAGAAAAGTCTCAATTGTGAATCGTCGGAAGTCGATGGCACCTTACCAATGTTTAATAAATCTTGGAAGGAGAGGGGGCCACGAGGTGAGCTGTCAATGAGGTGGAGAAAAAGGAGAAAGGCTGCTGTAGCATCATATCCAGCCCGGTGAGGTGCACCTTCAGTTTCTGCGAGACTCTCTCGAAGGCCGAAATGATCTAGAAGTACGCCAAGGCTATAAGATGAAAGCCCAGGGTAGAGGGTTCGAGAGAGACGCAGTGTGTCAATGATTCCCGGTAGATTTAACGTAGGAAGCTTTCTGTGGAGAACGTTCCAGTCCCCAACGGCATTGTGTGCAACGAGATAGCGTCCTTTGAGCGTTGATTCCACATCTGCTTTGATTGCATCAAAAGATGGTGCCTTGGCGACATCCTCATTTCTAATTCCATGAATACTGGTTACACGCGCGGAAATTGGCTGCTCGGGCTTTACGAGCCACGTTTTAGTATTTACAAGAATGCCGTTGTCGATAGGAATTGCACAAATTTCAACTATATCGGGAGGCTGCCAGCCGTTGCCCTCAAGATCGACGACCACTAAGGGTGGAAGGCACCAGCGTGTATCTTTAGAAATGATTGGGGTCGACATGTTCCCACCCTATCTCGGCACGACCATGGCGACGAATGCGATGTGGTTTTGCAACATCGTGAAACTGAAAGGCAAATGCGTGTTGCAAGAAGTATCGCTGCTGCTCATTAAGCCCCTCGAGGATTACAGAACGCTGGGTAATTTTAACATTTTTTGCTTTGCCTATGCCCTTGGCAAGTGATGAAATCTCGTCTAGCTTAGGAATGCGGTGCACATCCGCACATCGAGTCAGTTGCTCTGGGGGACAGATGTCACATACCTCACGAATACCATAATGACCGTTGTAGTCAGGAACCGCATGTGCGTAACAAACACCACAAGATGTTTTTCTGAAAAGGGGGCTGGCATTTCCTGTAGAAAATGCTTGGACTATACGATTCTCGGTTAATGACGGGAGAATTTTTCGACGGGCAATTTCGGTATACGGCTCGGGTAGGCCTACCGACTGATAGTACTTTTTGATTTCGTCTCTATAAAACAGTCCTGTGAAAACAGTGGCGTGGGCACAGAGGGATATTTCTTTCGCTCGCTGGATATGTTCATCGGAATCGTTTAGGCCAGGTATGATAGGGCGCCAATAGAAGATCACACGGTAGCGGTCGGCATATTTGTATGCGGTGGCGAGAGACTTCGCTGCGATAGCGCTCGAGATCGGTTCTATTCGATTGTCCGCAATACCTGAATAGGTGATGAGAAGCGTGACTTTAATCGATGAGAGAGAGTTCAGTCGTGCGCAGTCTTCCCTGGTTACCTGATAGCGTGTGATAACTAGGACATGGTTTCTCAGGCCACGGGCATCAAGATCTTCTAGTACGGCAAACGTGTGCGGTTTCACCTCTCTAAGGAATGGGTCTGTTGCACGATTGAATATCTGAAGTGGTGTTTGATTTGGAACAAAATATGAATGACTAATGAGATACTCAACAGCATCGGCGTCAGGTAACAACATTTGGGGCTTGCGCATTTGAAAGTTGTCAAATATATGTCGAACACAATATGCGCAATCGAGAGGGCATCCGATAATGTGATTTAGGCTCAGTCCTGATTTCCGGTACTCTATCGGGTTGACGAGTTCAGGGTGAAGCGACAGGGCAGACTGTTTTTCTATAGTAGAGATTTTGATCAGAGTTGAAAGTTGGTTGATCGTGCCCATCTTGTTCAATTCCACTTTGAGAACGGTTCAGAATAATTGCCACGTGCGATTAAAAAAAGACTAGGGAACACGGATGCCCTTACGATTTTGATTTTTTGATTCCAGTAATTATTAAAAACTCTATGCTGCCTGAATCTCGAAGTTCTTTGCATCTGTAAAGTGGATAAGTATATGGGTAAGTATAGCTCTTTTTATTGCAAATTATATCCAATCAATCGGGCAATTAAGACTAAACCTGTTGGGGAAATATTTCATGAAGATAGCTAGACGAGATTGATCTTGGAAGGAATGAAATATGTCAATGCAAAATGTTGCCCTAGGTGCTTCATTTTAAGTTATGTAAGGATGTAGGGCTGATGAGAAAGAAAAGGTACCAAATCCCTCGATTTTTTTCTTTAATTAGAATATGCTTCTTATACGCCTAATTCGAATTTCTTCAAGGATCAAAAAAGTCTATTTCTAATAACCTACTGAATTCATGAGCGACCAATCAAAAATTGAGTGGACAGATGCAACCTGGAATCCTGTTCGAGGTTGTTCCAAGGTGAGTCCAGGTTGTTTGAACTGTTATGCAGAAACATTTGCCGAGCGATTCCGTGGGGTTCCAGGACACCCGTACGAGTTCGGTTTCGACCTCAGGCTTGTTCATGAGAAATTGAATCAACCTTTACATTGGCGCACCTCAAAGATGATATTTGTTAATTCAATGAGTGATCTATTTCATGAGAAAGTTCCTGATGACTTTATTATAGAAGTAGTCAAAATAATGGTTGAAGCCAATTGGCATACTTATCAAGTGCTTACAAAACGGTCCGAGCGTATGAGTCACCTTCTGAATAATCAATTACACTTCGCAGCCGACCAGCCTCATATATGGTGGGGAGTCAGTGTGGAGAATATGAAAAATGGCATGCCACGTATAATCGACCTTCGCAAAGCACCAGTAAAGGTCAGATTCTTATCGATTGAACCTTTATTAGAGCCGCTGGTTCGACTCAATCTTCGCGGAATCGGATGGGTTATAGTGGGTGGAGAAAGTGGTGCAGGAGCTAGAATTATTAAAAAAGACTGGGTACGCTCCATAAGGGATCAATGCAAGAGAAACAAAGTTCCATTCTTTTTTAAACAATGGGGCGGAGTTAGAAAACGGGAAACCGGCCGTACGCTTGATGGGAAGACCTACAACGAATTTCCTCCACGAGTTATTGCATCTAAGTCTTCTCAAACCAATATTTTCCCCATGCGTAAGGAGTTACAGCTTGCATAGATCTCATGCCCATCAAAGATCTCCATAAGAAACCATTCGATGAAGGCACACTGACAAAGCTTCAAATTTTTGAGCTTTATGCCCGTGAATGGTTACCCGTCTTTCTTTCTAAAAGTACCCCATCCCGTTCTAAAATCCATATCTATGATTTCTTCGCAGGTCCAGGGATTGACTCCCAGAATATTCTTGGAAGCCCACTTCGAATTCTCCAACATTTAAAAAATTTCCAATGCTTGGATGGGTGGAAAAAAGCAAAACTCCACATCCATTTTTTTGATAATGCGCCTAAAAAAATCCAGCAATTGAAGCAAAACGTGGCGACCCACGGACTAAATTCTTCAAATGTCGAATACGACATCCAGTTATTGGGATTTGAAAAGGCCTTCAAAAAGTCCAAAGAGGAGCTTGCTGATCCTTATGCAGCCAAGTTGGTATTTATCGATCAAAACGGGGTTGGAAATGTAACAGATGAGGTATTTCGCAAGCTGGTCATTTCACCAACTTGCGATTTTCTTTTCTTCATCTCATCATCTACTCTCCATCGGTTTCGCGACCATCCTCTTATAAAACAAAAAATTACTAGACCTGATAATTACTACCATGTTCATCGGGCAGTTCTGGATTATTATCGTAACTTACTCCCTAACGGGGATAAATATTATCTTGCCCCGTTTTCGATAAAAAAGGGATCAAACATATATGGGCTAATTTTTGGTTCATCGCATCCTCTCGGGATGGATAAGTTTTTACAGGTTGCCTGGAAAAATGATCAAATAAGTGGGCAAGCTGATTTCGACATCGATCATGACAACCTAACCTCTGGGCAATTAACACTTCCGCTTCGCGAGATGCTTCCTCGCAAGGTAGGAATTTTTGAGGCGGAATTGGAGGATTTTCTTCGAAAAGGTCTAATTAGTGATGAACTACAGATCATTGAACTCTGCTTTCATCATGGGGTTAAGCGACAACATGCAGAAAGTGTTTTAAAAGATCTAAAAAAGGAAGGTATCATTGATTTGAACTTTCGGATTCCTGATATAAAAAATATTAAATCACCACGCTCTATTCATGTGAAACATAAATAGCATAGATGTAAGTTACCCCGATTTCCAGAAACAGGTTTAAACCAGACTTTACGGGAATTGGGGTACTAGAGGAAACGACCTGAGTCGTTGATTTAATGGTTAATTAAACCCTAGCAAGGTCAGATCTGACTTGTTAGTTGTGCTGTTACTTTTTACCTTGGTGCCCCAATTTTAGTTTTTGCGTAGATGGGATTCACACGGATTTTAAGTAGTTCGACACGATATCCAAAGCCCGATAAGGTTCGTTCCGTATTATTCAAATTCACACGAGAAAAAAATGGTAGATCAAGATCATCCCCTTCAGATTTACTGATCACGGCATAGATCACTGAAAATTCTTTATCCTCTGGGCGCTTCTCCACGGTGATCAGTTCATCGAAAGGTGAAGATAACTTTTTTTTGACTTTATTTCTGAAATCAGAGTCCAGCTGAAGCAATCTCCCAGAAACAAATCCTTGAGCGAACAAATGACTAAGTACACTAGATTTTCCATACCTTTTTATATGAATCAACTGTTTGTCTGAGGAGAATAGGTCACAGACTTCTATTTGACCATGTCCGCCGCCGTGAAAAATTTTCTTCTTATCATCGAGTAATGCAAAGGTAGTGGGATAGTTTTGCGCCACATCATAGTTGTACTTTCCTTCTCCACCACCGCAATACTCAGGAAGTTCAAGCGCGGATATCTTGATTTTCCTGAAATCGTCATTTGTTTTTGTAACAAAATCTCCCCCAACCTTGTACCACTTTCCGTCATTTAAGATGTATTTGCCTTCATTGAGATCTATTTCAGCATATAGACATTTGTAAATTGACCATGACTTAAAGGTAACCTCGTGTTCCTCGTTCATGCATAACACACGACGACTTCTTAAAAGTTCAAGCGTGATAGATGTATCAACATTTATAGTGGTAAAGAAGTCTTCAAGACTAACATCGTTATAAATCGTTCTTTTCCCATTCGTGTAACTAAAACCTTTCACTGATTCCCAATTGATGATTTCTGGAATGGCGAGCCACAAGTTTTGGTGATCACTGTTTGCGAATTTCTCGAGCAACTTGGCGTTCAGCTCTTCTACGATTGTTGATGAAGTCTTAACTAAGGAAATATTGTTGACCCACTGATAGTCTGTAGCACTTAGGTCTTGTTCGAACTTCTCCTTGTAGGATTTGAGTAACCACGGTAAGTCAGATAAATCCATACGAACGGAAACAGATAATGAGTCAGTTCCCGTCATTCTCGTTCCAAGTGAGGAATCCTTCGGTGCTCCTACGATAGCTTTTAGCAGGTCTTGTTCAACATCGAGTCCGAATTGATCTGCGGTTGTTTCATGCCCAGACTGTATTCTGGTGTGGCTTTCAATAGAATCGAGCGACTGTTTGTCGACACATCTGAAGCTCTGTGAGTCAACCGAATTGAGGGCAACTATTAAACCAAAACGATCCTCATACACATTGTTCTTAATTAGGAATCTTCCTCCTGGACCGAAAGATAGAACGAAAAACCTACCGGATTCTTTAATTAGCAATGCAGCGGAAGCATTGGTAGTTCTTCCAATTCGGTTCAGATCAATGGCATCTTCAAAAATAAATGCCCATTTAGGGTATTTCCCTGGTGCTCGTTTGATGTAAAGCTGGGCCTTCGTTCTACCCACAAAAGGTATATCAAGCGGTTCATTACATTCGTCTTCTTTAATAATCTGGGCACGTCTTGTTAATGCGTCTTTAACGAGAAAGATATTCAGGTGGGCAACGTTTTTAAGGCTAGGCATTCTAACAGCCCGTAATGATTAGGAATATTGAGATCAAGTCATGTAATACAACATTCGCTTGCACATAAGTGATTGCATCAAATTAAGTGAATTATTCTGAAAAAAAACCGCGGAATCCAATTAGAACCTATTGATGTAGTTGCCAGCACCTGGAATAAAGACACACGTGTTGGAACAACTAATATTATAAGATTATTAGGCTATCTCAAAGTTAGCCCAATTTCCAGAAACAGGTTTAAAACAGACTTTGCCCCGAACGGGGTCTTGGCGTGAACGACCTAAGTCGTTGATTTAATTGGTGGGTCGTACAGGGGTCGAACCTGTGGCCCGCTGATTAAGAGTCAGCTGCTCAAGCTAGGAGCATAACGACAGACTTATGTTGTCCGGACAGGGGAACCTGGATGGGGCTCCCGTAGTAGCAATTAATTCCTTCTTTTCATGAGATTTTGGCTCTTTTCTCATCAAAGCAGATGGAGCCACCATCGGGTTCCACCTTTAGTAGGATCTATCCTAAAGTTTCCGACATATTTGTCAAGAAATTGTTGAATTCTGAGAATTTGAAAGAAAATCAACGGATAACAGATCTCACGTAATCACGTCATAGCGCAAGTTCCGCTCATACTCTTTGAGCGCATCGCGCTTGCCAAACCAAAACGCGATGGCTGGGATCAACAGACAAAAGGCAGTACTGCCTACGACGAAATAGGCTGACGGCCACAAGACCCCTCGAAATTGTTGTAACCAATATTGAATCCAGGTCGCACCCTCGGGTGTCATCATATTCCCTAGCACCGACCAATTCCGCGTAAAAAATCCCGCCACACGCTCGGGAGCGATCCAGTCACGCAACATATGAAACCACACAAAAAGCAAGATACATTTCACGACATTTGCAGAAAGCAGACCTGAGTACAAATAGCGAATGGCCATGGTCGGGACCCGCCCA
>BQIU01000133.1 GCA_021603905.1 Nitrospirales bacterium | reverse complement strand
ATGGAGTTCCGGCGGATGCAAACGAATCTATTCAATACTCACACGATCAGGCCACATTGACCTTACGTCGTGATACCGGTGGAGGGCGACAACCGCTGGCTGAACATATCGAAACGTTTTCCATTCAATACTTTGATCATAATGGTGCTCCAACCATCGATTCGAAGCAGATTCGGCAAATTGAACTCCATATTCAGGCTCGTACCGCAAGCCCTGATGTTCGTTATCCTTTCAATAAGGGATATCGAACCACGACCTTACGATCACGAGTTACGCTACGAAATTTGGGGTGGTAGTCTCTCATGATGGTCTGCTCAAAAACTATTCGTGACGTTCCTACGAATACGCAAGGATTGGCGTTAGTTGCTGTGCTGATACTCATGGCCGTGTTGAGTGTTCTTGGGGCAACGGTTCTCACGGCGACATCCACAGAAATTTCGATCAGTGGGAATTATCGTCGCGGGATTGAGGGCTTCTACCTTGCGGAAGCAGGAATTGCCGAGAGCCGAGCCCGATTGCGTGGAGATTTGCTTGGGAACCCTCAACTAATTAGCGACCAAAACCCCTACGATCCTCGTTGGACGGCTTATATTCTGACCTCGTCCGATTGGCATTTATCCATGGATACGACATTTTATAAAGGTCATACAAACTATTTCCCAGTCAGTGGAAATCAATCCAATTCAAAGATTACGCCGAACAGTCTACAGCGGACCTTGCCCTATTGGGTAAAGCTGAAGCACAAGACAGAATATGATGCTGAGCGAGAAGGTCATCGATCGACCATTCCTCATTATCTTGATCTTGATGGAAACCTTAGCAAGCATACGCGAGCGAAGCCTGGCAATGTCGTGATGTATGGCTACCCAATGGCAGATTCATCCGCGTCTATAGAATTTACGACCTCTGAATTGATAGATGGATCGTATCCAGTTGAACGGATTGTGGCGTTAGCAGGTGGGAAAGGTGGTTCCGTAACGATTGAGGTGGACGTTGTTCATCCTCCCGCCCCGCATGTTCTTGCGGCTATTTATGCCAAAAATGGCGTGTCCTTTGTGGGTTCGTTGAATGCGGTTAATGGAAATGATCAATGCGGAGTCACTTCTCCAAAGCCACCAATTTATACAAGTGGGATATCTTCAGTCACTGGGTCAGCTTCCTTGATCGGTGTTCCATCATCTCCACAACAAGGCGATCTGGCGTTGAACTTACTGCAGATCATGGATTCGTTCAAGCAAGGTGCGAGACTCATCACGACCAATCAGTCGGACGTCAACTGGGGAACGGCCTCATCACCGGAAACGGTTCTTCTCGATTCATTGACAAGAGGTGGTGGCCTTTCAATAAGAAATGTGCAAGGGCATGGAATCCTTCTCATGACTGATGAGGTTATCCTCGAAGGGCCAGTGCAATGGAAGGGGCTGCTTATCAGTACGGGGAAAGTTTATGTATCTGGTGCGACGGGGCCGGTTCGGATCGAGGGGGGAATGTGGGTGAGCGAGCTTGTCGATTTGTCTGGTTCACTCAATGTGTCATACGATAGCTGTGCCATCAAGGCTGCAGTCCTTAGTAGGCCGCTAATTGTAAGGAAGTGGAAGCAGGTCCTATAGACTCAAGAAGGATGAAACGTTTCTCGTATCCCGTCGTTCGTCTTTCGTGTAGGAAAATCTCCGGTCTTTGACATGCGAGATACGATTCACGAGCGACGAACCACGACCAAGGGCGCTGGCGGGATTTGTCAAGTCTTCATTTTAGAGTGGCGCATAGTCCAAGCTAGTGTGAGCAACGCTAGCAGAAGTACCAATGGTATTGGAAACGCACCCATCTCCCCTGCACGAAGGTGGGTGACGGTGGCGCCAACCATCGTCACACTTAAGAGAAGGACTCCAAACAATCTTCCGGCTGGAATGAATAATCCAACCCCTCCCAATACCTCAATGATTCCCGTGACATAAACAAACCACAGGGGATAGCCCCAATGAGCAAACTTTTCTGCATGAGTCACTGGATCCCAGAGTTTTGACCCTCCGGCAAATAGAAAAATGAGTCCGAGTAGGACCCAAAGACTTGTTTGAATCAATTGTTTCATATGTTTACCATAGCAAATTCAATTCATTTCCAGTTCATAAGGAAAGGGAGCCTAGACGACGATTGTTGTATACATCTCGCAGGGTTGAAGTGGGTCCCTAATGGTGAGACCTGCTTGTTTCTAAAGCGTTAGTTATAGGTCGCCTCGACAGCGTAAGACTGCGCCTCAAGCATCGAAAGTTATTATAAGTGGCTATAGACCTGATTGCATCGCCAATGTGTACATGTCAACTGTAGACGGTTCTGCGATCGAAGTCCACTGACCGATAATGAGAAGTTTCATCTTTGCTAGTGGTCATCGAGAGGTGCAACGATGATAATCGCTGAATTATCAATAAAGAACATAGATCGAAAGATTCGGGTGAGATAAGATTGAAATTCAGGAAACAGTGGGAACGGTATCTTTCTTTTTGCTTACGGCTTCTGTTCCCATTGTTTTGCATTAAACTAATGTTAGTATTGAGTATGAACCGTATATCGACCAAGCTTCGCCCTAATGGATGAAGGAATGGTGGAGCTGGTTCATTTTATTTGTAATGATATGCAATATGAATGAAACCTTTTCACGAACATTTCAACGAGCAGTGGTGGTAAACATCCAACAAAGCTCATCATGGAAGTCGTTTCTTTTGGAGTCAGCAACGGTATGTTGTCGACATGAGGCTCTCAATGTTTGTGGGGGTTGAGACGTCTCGTCGTTGATGTCCTGGACTTGACGTCTCTACGCTCGGGATTTGTTATCAAGAGGATCGTGTGTTGGGCCATTGCATTGCCGAGCACGAAGGTCTCGTTCCTCGCTGTAGCCTGTCTCCTCTCATAAGCTGTTACTCAACGTTATGATGATCGAACAAGTTGCCAATCCCTCCAGTTACGAATTCAGCATCTATGCCGTCCCGACATTCTTGACCGCTGTCATTGGTTTCTTGGTCTGTCTTGCTGTCGTCGTTCGGGAACGCGGTTCGGGTGTGAGCTGGGTGTTTGCGTCCATGGTCATGCCATGTTTCCTCTGGTTTTTTGGTTTTACGTGGATGTATTGCGCCAAATTGGAATCAGTCGCTCTTTGGTGGGTCGAACTGGCCTATGTCGGTGTTCCCTGGATCCCTGCAGCGATCTACCACTTTATGGTGGAAATTCTCAAACTCCAAGGCTATTGGAAAAAAATTGTCTGGTTCAACTGGGTGCTTTCTTCGGCGTTTTTTTTCGCAACACTCATGTCAGACGCGATGATTGCTGGAATGTATCAATACTGGTGGGGGTATTACCCGAAGTATGGATGGTTGGGCATCCCATTTGTGATCTATGTTTCCGGTATGATGATTACCGGGTTATTGTATATTCAGTTTAAATACACACAATTGCATGTGGATCCCCAAAAACAACGTGCGAAGTGGTTTTTGATTGGATTCGGTATTGCGTACCTCGGGTGTGTTGATTTTCTTCCAAAGTTTGGATTTGCTGTCTATCCCTTTGGCTATCTCCCTATTTTGATCTTTACCCTTACCTCTGCCATGACAATCTGGCGATACCGACTGGTGGATTTGACTCCAGCGTTCACGGCTGAAAGGATTCTTGATACCATGCGGGGGGCTGTTCTCGTGGTTGACCTGGGAGGTGTCATCCGGCTGACGAATAGAGCCACCTGTTCATTGCTTGGCTATCAAGAATCTGAACTGCTTGGAAAGGCGATCCCAGTGATATATCCCTCCCCTCCTCTTCTTGAGTTACAAGTGCATGCCCCCTCTGGGAATTGGACTGTGCAAGATCAAGAAACTCATTGGTTTAGTAAAGCAGGTAAATCTATTAGTGTCAGTGTCTCGGCGGCCACCGTTGCTGATGTGACACGAACAACCTTGGGGGTCGTTTATGTCGCAGACGATATATCTGAGCTCAAACGAACGGCTCAGGAACTGCGTCGAAGTAAAGAAATATTAGAGACCCGAGTCCAGGAACGAACGTTGGAGTTGACTCGAGTCAATGAGGAACTTCTTCGTGATACCATCGAACGAAAAAAAGCTGAAGAGTCTCTGCGCGAGAGTGAAGAACGGTTCAGGCTTGCCCTTCAGGCTGGCCGAATGGGGACATTTGACTACGATATTCATGCTAATGTGCTTTTCTTGTCTCCAGAGCTCGAGGTGATATTTGGTCTCACTCCGGGAACCTTTGGCGGGACGTTTGAATCATTTATGCAGTTCATTCACCCAGAAGATGTCGACGGTGTGAAGCGAACAATACAGGAGTCTATTGCACAGGGCGGTTCTTCGGACTTTGAATTTCGTATTCGGAAGCAGAGCACCAACTATGAAATTCGGATAGCTGGCCGAGGACAAGTGTTGTCAGATGAGCAACATCACCCTCACCGCGTCACGGGGGTGGCCTTTGATGTGACCGATCGTCGTCGAGCAGAAGAGGCGCTTCGTCAGAGTGAATTAAAGGTTCTTCAAATGCAAAAAATGGAAGCGATTGGAACGCTTGCCGGTGGCATCGCTCACGATTTCAACAACATTCTTGGTTCGATATTTGGCTATTCAGACTTGGCACTCATTAAATTACCTGTGCACGCTGAGGAGCGAGCTTATTTAGAAAAAATCACCACGGCGGCATGGCGCGCCAAGGAATTGGTCCAACAAATCCTAGAATTTAGTCGACAAAAAGCTCCAGAACGTCAATTGATTCACTTGCATGTGGTTGCAAAAGAAACGCTCCAGCTTTTGCGGGCCACACTTCCTAAAACCATTCAGATTCGTTCCTACCTGGCCACTGAATCTGATACGATCTTGGCTAATTCCACGCAAATTCACCAAGTTCTGGTGAACCTTTGTACCAATGCCGAACATGCGATGAGAGACAAAGGGGGCATTCTTGAGGTCAAGCTTGGCCCTGTGGACATCACTCAGGAGTTTGCGACGTTGCATCCCAATATTGAACCTGGGCCTCACGTCAAACTCATGATACGTGACACCGGTCGCGGCATACCTCCCCATGTTATTAAGCGAATTTTTGAACCCTTTTTTACCACCAAAGGGGTCGGTGAAGGAACAGGGATGGGATTGTCTGTGGTCCATGGAATTATTGCCAGCTGCAATGGGGCCATTCTCGTAGAGAGTGTTGTGGGCCAAGGAACTATTTTTATCATTTATTTACCGCGCATTAAACAATCATTGCCTGATGTTGCTGTCAAAAAATCGCCTATTCGTCGAGGGAAAGGCTGTGTTCTCTTAGTCGAGGACGAAGAGATCCTTGCAGAGGCGGGCCAAAAGCTTCTCATGAAATTGGGTTATGATGTGGAAGTGCAGCAGGAGAGCAGGCACGCGCTCAAGGTGTTTCGAGATGATCCATTACGGTTTGATGTCGTCATTACAGATCAAACTATGCCTCATTTAACAGGAGAACGGTTAGCGAGCTATCTCTTGGCCATCCGACCAGACTTACCTATCATTCTCTGTACGGGCTTTAGCCATACGATTAACCAAGAAAAAGCTATGCAGCTTGGGATTCGAGCGTTTTTGACGAAGCCGGTTTTAATTCATGATTTGAGCGTGGTGCTTGAAAAAGTCTTGAATAAAACCCCCGAGCACACAACGTCAGAACATGGTCCGTATAAATCATCACATCATTAAGTAGGATTATAGCGAATACAAATGGTTGCTGTAAGGCGTGCTTGGATACGATAGTAGAAAGTCGGTGCATTCTTCATAGGCATTCAACTGTGAAGACTCCGTCATATGCCTGACACGTCTATTATAGGCGTCCAAGTCCAGTTGAGCCAGCCGGACTACAGCGTCATTACCTACTTTCAACCTTTGGAAATTAATTGAATCGGCTAGAAGCCTCTCCAACGTAATCGAGCTGGACTTCATGCGAAACCCAGCTCGATTTTTTATGCACGCAACGGTCATCAGTCTGACTATTTAATTTAAGCTGGCCAGTATCTTGTTGAGTGTGGCGCTCGGGCGCATTCCGGCCTTTACCTTGTCTGGGCAAGGATGATAGTAGCCACCGATATCGACAGGCTTTCCTTTTATGGCTTTCAATTCATCCAGAATTTTTTCGATATGGGTATCAAGCTCTTTGGCCACAGGAGTGAATTTTTCTTTTAGTTCGGGATCGTCATTTTGTGCGGCGAGTTCTTGAGCCCAATACAGAGCTTCATAGACATGACTGCCGGCATTGTCTAATTCACCGAGTTCCCGACCTGGCGCCTTTCGATTATCCATGAGTTTTCCGGTTGCCCGGTCAAGAGTGTCGGCAAGCACCTTGGCCTTTTTGTTCTTCTTATTCTGGCTGAGGTGAGCGAAGGATTCGGCAAGAGCTAAAAATTCTCCAAGTGAATCCCAACGCAGATGGCCTTCCTTCACAAACTGTTGGACATGTTTCGGAGCCGACCCGCCTGCTCCCGTCTCAAACAGCCCCCCGCCATTAATGAGCGGGACAATGGATAGCATTTTCGCGCTTGTCCCCAATTCCAAGATTGGGAAAAGGTCTGTGAGGTAGTCTCGAAGGACATTACCTGTGGCTGAAATCGTGTCTTTCCCTTCCTTGGCGCGTTTCAATGAAAGCTTCATCGCATCGACCGGAGGCAAGATCTGAATGTCGAGACCGTTGGTGTCATGATCTTTCAGGTACCGGTTCACTTTTTCGATGATTTGTGCGTCGTGGGCTCTGTCTTTGTTTAGCCAGAACACGACAGGCGTGGAAGACGCTCGAGCCCGTTTCACGGCTAGCTTGACCCAATCTTGAATGGGAATGTCTTTGACGGTACACGCACGGAAAATATCACCTTTTTCGACTGGAATTTCATGTAATACTTTGCCAGCTCCATCAATCAAGCGAATGGATCCATTATCAGAGGCCTCGAAGGTTTTGTCGTGTGAGCCGTATTCTTGAGCTTTTTGAGCCATCAGCCCAACGTTCGGCACGCTTCCCATCGTCGCAGGATTAAATTCACCATTCTCTCGACAAAAGTCTACGACGGCTTGGTAAATGCCGGCGTAACTGCGATCAGGGATCATGGCCTTCATGTCATGTTCTTTTCCATCGGGTCCCCACATCTTTCCTGATGTCCGAAGAGCGGCAGCCATTGACGCGTCAATGATGATGTCGCTTGGAACATGAAGATTGGTAATGCCTTTGTCTGAATCTACCATAGCCAAGTCCGGGCCATTTTTCATTGCGGCTTCAATGTCTGCTTTAATTTCTTCTTGTTGACCTGACGGCAACTTGCTAATTTTGGCATACACATCACCCAGTCCGTTATTCGGATTGATGCCTAGTTCGTCAAAGACCTTTGCATGTTTTGTAAACACATCTTCAAAATAGACGGTCACCGCATGACCAAAGATAATCGGGTCAGAGACTTTCATCATCGTGGCTTTCATATGCAATGAGAGCAAAACGTCTGGGGTTTTCTTCGCGTCGGCGACTTGTTCCTTGAAAAATTTGCGTAACGCACTCACGCTCATTTTTGTCGCATCAACCACGTCACCTTTGTCGAGTTTCACTTTATCTCTCAACACCTTTGTGCTGCCATCGGCACCCACAAATTCAATGCGGCCGTTGCCAGCAGACTGTTCGGTAATCGTGGCGGATTTTTCGTTGTCAAAGAAGTCGCCGCCCGACATGTGGGCAACATGGGTTTTCGAATCTTTTGTCCACTTACCCATTCGGTGTGGATTTTTTTGCGCGTACTGTTTCACAGATGTCGATGCACGACGATCGGAGTTACCTTGCCGCAATACTGGATTCACGGCACTTCCCTTCACTTTGTCAAATTTGGCTTGTATCGCTTTTTCTTCCTCATTTTTGGGGTCCTCAGGATAGTCGGGAATATCATAGCCTTGGGCCTGCAATTCTTTGACGCAGGCCTGAATTTGCGGAATAGAGGCACTGATGTTAGGAAGCTTGATCACATTGGCATCCGGCGTCTCGACCATTTCACCAAGCAGCGCTAAATCATCGGGTTGCTGTTGTTCCGGCTTAAGTCTATCTGGAAACTGCGAAATGATTCTGCCGGCTAGTGAGATATCTTTCGTTCCGACATTCACACCAGCGGTACTGGCGAAGGCTTGAATGATGGGTAGAAACGATCCGCTCGCGAGTTCCGGCGCTTCATCAACTTTTGTGTAAATGATATCTGGTTGTGTTGACATGGTGTGACTCCATTAAGGGTTACTGAAATAAAGGACACATTGTTGTAGAAATACTAATGTGCCAAGCGATATTGCTGACTGTTTCCTTACTCAAATATGCCTCAACCAGGTTCAGGTTTGACGACAAATACACAAACCAATGCCGTTCATCAATTAATACAGCAATTGGTAAATCACAATTAACACGAGTTGGGCAATAAAAGCCTTGATGAGCTAAGGGTAGGGTCGTCATCGAATGATATAGCGTATTAGTCATTAACAGCTAAACTTACTGAACGAAATATTTTAGTGAGATTTTTTCAGGGTAGCAATCAACCGAAGGGCCCATGAGGAGTGGGGATACTAAAGACCCAGAGAACATCCTGAGTGGGGTAGTACTCTCTCCCTCTTCAAGGAGAAGAATCTTTTGATTTCAACTGTTTAGGCTTGGTTATCATATCTTTGATGCTCGACATCCATCAAGAACAGCTTCTGACGCCGTGGCATAGCAATGTTCTGGCTTGGTCTTTAGGTAATAGCGTTGATCTTTCATATGATAAATGCAGCGTTCACCATTGTAGGTTGTAAAGTTTCCTTTGATTGGGTGTGTCGGTGGGCAATCTCGGTCATTTGATGGCCGGATGCCAGGACGGTCTGGCTCTTCGGCTTTAGAGGTTTGAGCAATTGAGGGGGCTATTTGAGTGCAAAGGAAAATCAATAAGAAAATCGTGAGTGCAATCATCAGCCTGTTCCCTGAATGTTGAGCTTCAACCTAGATATAGCTTGTCGGTATCATACATTTCGCTTGGGCTCTTCAATTCTACAGATAGCACATTCTTGCCTTAATTCCAGACCGTGTTGTAAATGCAACGATTCACTGTGCCGGAAGGTATTGATATGTATTATTATTTTTAGGTTGAATGAAAAGGCACATTGTTTTTCTCTCGATCCCTTATGATTGCCTACGCCTTTTTTCTAGGGCTTCAGGGTGCAAAATTGGGTCTTTTGATTGGTTGCTAACTGCTGCAAGTCTCCGTACAATCCACATTTTCACGCGGTAGGCGTGGTTCACTCTAGACTTGTCTTCATCAAGGTAGGTAAACACTATGGCTAA
>BQIU01000132.1 GCA_021603905.1 Nitrospirales bacterium | reverse complement strand
AAGAGGGCCCGCCAGTCGATCCCATACCGAAAGTACACAAAATCATCAGTACTCTGACGTTGAAAATTTTGTACGGCCTCGGCATACGCTTCAAGACGTGATCCAGCAGTCGGAGTGATGAGATTGTCTCGAGTGTCATACTGGAACACCAAACGATTGGCAAGAATCGTCGCTCGCTCTAGACCCGTGATCCCTCTAAATACATCACCAGTGAACGGCTCCGTATCGACTCCTCCTGGCTGCACCTCCACATCTCGGTACCGCTGTCCAATCATCAAGCGCGTCACATCATTTAAGTGTACGCCAAAGTTCCACTGCACTCCAATTTCTCGACTTGTGTAATTCGATTCGTTGCTTTCCGGTGTTGTCTGCCCAATTCCAAAAAACCGTTTCGTCGCATTTTTAAAAAATTCAGCTCCAACATCAAGAAAGAAGAGACCCTGGATAAATCCAGGATCTTGATAGCGAACCTTAAGCTTCCGTTCAATTTGCTCCGTATAGGATCCCACAAACTCCACTTTCCGGCCAGCAGACCAGTAATGGTAGTAGTTCATGGTCCCGCGAACTCCCAAAAAGGAATTATGAATCACCATGGGAGCCATGAGTGAGACGAGATTCCCCTCGTCATCAGACTCAAGTACAGGAATAATAAGGCCAAAATCTTGGCCATCGTTTTTCGAGGTAGATATGGCTGGAACAGCAAATATGGACCGGTTATCTGATGCAAAAGCTGGGCATAAGCCGAGAAAAACGGTCAGCGAAAAAAGGCAGACACACAGACACCTACGAAAATGAGGCATGGAACAAAATCTAATCAGGGGTGAGACGCCTGATCGGCTTTCGTCCGAAGTTTTGCCAACAGACCATCAAACGATGAGGTTTTGAGAATACGGGTAAATTGACCACGGTAGTTTTTCATCAAGCTCACCCCGTCTATAATCACATCATAGACTCGCCACTCCTGATTTTTTTTGAGTAACCGATAATCGATGGGCACTCGAGACTTCGGCGAGATGACTTTCGTCTGGACTTCAGCAAAATTCCCTTTTTTTCGTTCTTTCAGATACTCGACTTTTTCTCCGGAATAGGAATCAACATTGCTCGCATATGACGTCGTGAGAAATCGTTGGAAGAGCGCAACAAATTCTTTTTGCTGTTGAGAGTTAAGACTCTCCCATTCCCGAGAAATTGTCCGTTTCCCCATTTCTTCATAATCAAAACGTTGCCCAATCACTTCGATTAATCGCGTCAGCCGCTCGGTTTTTTTATTATCACTCTGTAATTCTTTCTGTTGTAGTACCTTGAGGACCCGATCAATGGTCCCTTTGATGGCTTCGGTGGCAGACCCAGTACCAGCGGCATGTCCGACTGAGGACAGTCCAACGACACATCCCAAAAAGAGACCGACGACGACCATACGTAACGCCCAGATTGATTTCATAAGACACTCCATTGAACTCTCTTTCATTGGCGGTTCATCATCCATCTGCATTCTTTACATACCAAGACTTATCTGTTTCAGTCTTTAGAATCTTTAAAACGTTACGACATACTCATCTGTTCCATTGTGGCACCCATGAGACACTGATACCCCCCTCTCAACTTTGAATCAGGGCATTCGAGTCATTTCCCCTAAAGCATGAATCGCTTATGCGAAATAGTTCTGAATTTTCACTATTATGGTACCACGAGTGAGCATTGATGCAATAAAACGATTCTCCACAACGCGTTAACACGTAGAAGCAACTTTCTGTGGGTTATGGGCTTGCTCAATTTCATCTAAAAAAATTTGAAAAAACAGAGTGAGACTCCGAGAAGCCTCCAACATTTGTTTTCGTAGATGAAGGATTTGAATCAACGATGAAGGATTCCGCACGATCATACTCACCCCTTTCATCCAGTCACCTGGGTGAAGAAATAAATTGAAATCTATGGGAAGATCTTCGTCAAATAAGTCCGATATCGTCCTGACAACAATAAAAGGAATCTGTTGGGTATGCGCAACAGATCCCAAAGACGCGCTTTCCATATCCAATGCCACCGCGTGCGTCCGAGCGGCAAGAGCCTTTTTTTCCGCCCCCGTTCCTATAATACGTGGGAGACTCACAACGTAACCAGACTGGCTACCAGGATCAATAGAACTGGCGACTTGCCAGGCTTGAGTTCGAATGATGTCATCACACACAATTGGAGATTGCTCAACGGTATCAGCGTTGATGATGGCTTCATCCATCACCACTTCATCTCCAACCACAATAGTCCCAATGGAACAAGGAACCAGCGCCCCAGCGAACCCTGAAGACACCACGAAGTCCCAAGGTTCAAGGCCGAGCACCGATTGAGCGGTAGCCTTTGCTTTTTGAGGACCAATGCCTGATTGAAACACGGAAACCTTTGCCTGCCCTCGATGCCCAATCGTGCATCGAACACCAGCCTTCGTCGTCGTTTGATCGACCGTCAAGGCCTCCTGAACAGCCTGATACTCCCAACGAGTCGCGGTGAAAATAGCCAGTTTGACTTGGGAAACCTCAGACGAGACAAATGGCCTCACGTTTTGGATAATCGCTTAAAGGATTTTTTGATGTTGTCGCCGGGCGGCCTGTGTGGCAATGCGTAATTCATCAGCACGTGACTGGCCATTCATTTTGACATTTCGATACATCGCCAAGGCCCACAACGGGAAGTACTTAAAATAACCGTGATAGCGTAGGTAAAACACGCGAGGGAATCCAGTTCCTGTATGAAATGGTTCATCCCATACACCATCTTGTCGTTGATGACGCAACAAGAAATTGACTCCCCGTATAACACTAATGGAATCTGAAACACCAGCCGCTAGCAACGCCATTAATGCCCATGCGGTTTGAGATGCAGTGCTTTCGCCTTGACCAGACTGAGCAGGATCAGCATAGGACTCACACGACTCTCCCCATCCTCCATCTTGATTTTGGGCAGTTTCGAGCCAAATGACAGCTTTTTGAACCCACGGCGCAGTCATATCAACATCAATCGCGCGAAGCCCTGAGAGCACACACCATGTTCCATAGACATAATTCACCCCCCAACGACCATACCAACTGCCATTCGGTTCTTGCTCGCGTTGCAAAAATTCTATAGCCGGCTCAACAGCGGGGTGTGTTCGGTCATATCCTAATGTTCCCAGCATTTCAAGACACCGTCCGGTCAGATCAGCCGTACTGGGGTCAAGGAGTGCCTCATGATCCGCGAATGGAATTTTATTGAAGATGAGACGGTTATTATCTTTATCATACGCCCCCCATCCACCATCGGCCCCTTGCATGGCTAAGGCCCACTCGCAGCCTGATCGAATGGCATCATCTCGATCAGCGGGCAATTCTGTTTCAAGTTTTGCTAAAGCAATGACCACAGCCGCCGTATCATCCACATCAGGGTACCAATCATTTTCACCCTGAAAATACCATCCGCCAGGACGAGCATTGGGTGAAGAGACGATCCAATCACCGACTCGGTCCGTTTGTCGCGACCGCAGCCAGGAGGCGGCACGCAATAACGACGGATGATCAAGTTTCAAGCCTCGCTCAACAAGCATATCCAAGGTCAATGCGGTATCCCAAACTGGAGACACGCATGGTTGAAGATGAAGTGCCCCCTTTGGACTGCCCCCATCACGGGAGGGTCCATACACCTCAAGGTCTTCTATCTCTTTTAGCGCCTTAACCACCTGAGGATGATCGGCTGAATACCCTAAGGCTTGTAAGGCCACGATCGAATTGGCCATGGCTGGATATATAGCCCCCAGCCCGCCTTCTCCCTGCATATGTTCCAACATCCAGGTTTCCGCTTTTTGGACGGCACGCTTTCGCAAAGACTGAACTGGATAGATCTCATACAATTTCAGAACCGCATCAATCCAGACAAAGAAGTTCCGCCAACTCAACCGGACACCATCTTTCTTAAAAGGCGAGACTTGTGAATAGTCAACTTCGTTCGAAGGCTGAACAAACAATTCTTCAATTCCTTGTTCACTTGAAATATGACAGAGGGGCCGTTTTGCAAAAATAATGAGAAGAGGAATAATCACAACACGCGACCAATAAGAAACCGCATAGAGATTAAAATACAACCATTGCGGCGCCAACATAATTTCCGCTGGCATACTGGGCACCCCTCTCCAGGGATACTGCCCAAATAATGCGAGCGTAATCTTGGTAAAGACATTGGACTCAATCACGCCTCCATTGTTTAATATCAGCTCACGGGCCTTCTTCATAAACGGTTCGTCTGGCGAGACGCCACAGAGCTTTAAGGCAAAGTAGGCCTTGACCGATGCGCTGAGATCTGTCGGACCGCCTAAATAAATTGGCCATCCTCCTTCATCTAATTGCATATCAATAAGGTAATGCATTGCCTTCCGTTCCCGATCAGGGTCAACACGATCCATAAACCTTCTCAACATCAGATATTCAGAAGTCAGTGTCGTATCGGCCTCAAGTTCAGCGACCCAATAGCCAACCTCGCGATTTTGATGAGACAAAAACCACGACTCCCCTCGTAGTAATGCCTCTTCAATGGACTCCGCATGACCGAGCGTTGCAGAAGACGCACGGCTTGAGGACAACGGCGCCGAGGTCACCGGGTTTGGATTATGAGAAACGAGCTTTAAATCAGGTGTCGGACGTTTCGCCGTACGTGGCTTTAAGGCAGGATGAACATTCGACAACAAACTGTCAGAAAGACGCACCAACAGTTGCTTAAGAATCCTCATAAGTTATTTGCGAAGGTTTGGTAATTGAAAGTACCGATGAAGAGAATGCACGAGCATTCAAAGGGATATGCCCACAAAACCCTTCATACTGACAGAGGGCTATTGCTTATAGCAAACCACGTAGACCCTGTCAACGAAATGCTAGGGGTAGAATAACCTTGAAGTTCGGCTATATCCGTTTCAGTTATACCGAAACGATAAAGCGCCAAGTTGTAAAATGTTGATAGCCAATACGTGATAGAAAACGTCAATCATAGGTGTTAAATCCAAGCGGGTTTAACCTTCCAATGTTTAAGGCGCAGTATTACGCTGTCTTGGCTACCTCGAATCAACAACTTAGGAGGAGAACCGGGTTCAACGTTCAATGCCTATTCAGCTTTCTGTCAGGTAGACAACGATCGTAGCCAAGACTACCTTACTGAGTGCTCCTGGCGATTCTCAGTCAAGATTGAAACTACAAGGCCAGTGGTGCACTGAGCGTTCGTGGCCTAGGCATAACTGGGAATTAATGTGATTTGTTCTAGAGAGGGAACAGAAAGAACGGCAAAAGGAAGACCTCGACATCAATACCAGTGCCCATGGCCATCCCTCCCTTTACGAGAGGAGGACGATACGTTCTCGATCATGTTGGACATGCCTCGTTCCATTACGAGTATCAAACACGACAGGCGCCTGCTTCACAATCATGTCATAATCAAAAGCTGAATGGGCTGTTAAAATGAGTGCGCACGCACTACCAGCCACAAGCTCTGGAGTCAGTTCTTGAGATTTATACTGCTGACCTCCAACGCAAATACTTGGGGCAAACGGATCTGTATAGGCGATATTCGTATTTTCTTTTTGTAATAATTCCATGACTTTGGTTGCTGGCGATTCTCGCTCGTCACTAATATCTGCCTTATACGTCACACCCAATACCAACACCTGCGATCCATTGAGACATTGTCCTTGTTGGTTCAATATCCGCTGGAGCTTGCTCACGACATAGTAGGGCATGCCTTCATTAATTTCGCCTGCCAATTCGATAAAGCGAGTATGAATATCATATTCTTTGGACTTCCAAGCTAAGTAATAGGGATCAAGCGGAATACAATGGCCACCAACCCCAGGTCCTGGATAGAAAGGCATAAACCCGAAGTTTTTGGTGGCTGCCGCATCAATGACTTCATATACATTGATATTCATCCGTTCACATAGCTGAGTTAATTCATTGACGAGTGCAATATTTACCGAACGAAAAACATTTTCAAATACCTTAGCCATCTCAGCCACTCGCGGAGAACTTAACGGAAATATTTTGACGATTGACTGCTCGTAAAATGTCTTAGCGACCTCCTGACATGCCTTCGTGACTCCACCGACTAACTTAAATGTATTATGCGTTTTGAAGTCTTCATTTCCTGGGTCTACCCGCTCAGGAGAAAATGCCACAAACAAGTCCTTACCAACCGTCAGCCCCGTTTCTTCTAATCGAGGAAGAATGACTTCTTCGGTGGTTCCCGGATACGTGGTGCTTTCCAACACCACTAAAATTCCAGGATGCGCATACTGTGCGAGTTGTTCAGTAACCTTTAAAATTGCCGTGATATCCGGTTCTTTGTTTTTCGTCAATGGTGTCGGGACACAAATAAGAACAACATCACAATCCTTTAACTTCGAGAAGTCTGTGCTCGCAACAAACTTCTTACTTTCCACGACCTCACGAAGCTCCGCATCATCCACATCACCAATATAATTATTTCCTTGATTGACTAAATCGACTTTTTCAGCGACTGAATCGATCCCAACAACAGAAAAACCCGTTTTAGCCTGAAGGACAGCAAGGGGAAGCCCAACATAACCGAGACCAACGACACCAACTATGGCAGAACGATCTTTAATTTTGTCCAATATCTTCATCAATCACTCCTCCTTGAGCACCCTCACATGACTATCACAGACATTCACCTTTACCATCGGGAAGGCATATCGGAAACTTTAACTGTAAATTTATTACCTTGATCAAAAATTCAAGCGAGGGAATCAACCGCTCTCTCAGTTATTATTTGTCGCAGAATTAGTCAGAGCACATGCGCTACGAGGACACATCATTGGTCACATTTGTTAACACTTTATCTTGATCAATGGCCCAAACATCACAGGTGGTATCACCATCAATATTCCCAATGGCGACAGCGACAAAACTGTTAGCCGTCGCTTGATCTAAGGTGGATGCGGTACAGCCAGGCGGAAGCGTCCCTAAGCTGGATTTCCCAATTTCATAATAATATCGTTGAGATGAACCACTTACCGCAAATCCTATCGCATTAAAATCATCAATATAGCCATTATTTTCTGCAAAGTACGCAATTTCACCTGTATGAATGGCGACTAAATTATTCTTGGCCTCCGTCTGTTTGGCTTTGGCTTGATACGTCATGAACTTTGGAATCGCAATCGTCGCAAGTATACCAATAATGGCCACAACTATCATAAGCTCAGTTAAACTAAAACCTCGTTTATTGCGTAGGTGCTTTCTCATATGAATTTCTCCTGCTGATAAATCGCCTCTCTTGCTCTTTGCAATCTAGAAGTTTAGTCACTGCCGCATGACCACTGCTTCTATTGTGCAAAAAGCCCTATCTTTTGTCTATTCCTTTATCGTATCGAGTCTTGGGCATCACTCATCTCATGCATGGTCCATGGGATTCTTCCATATTCTTCTCGGTAAACAGACACATCAGCCTAAGCATGCCCTTCGTGATCCGATAGTCGATTTTTACGAGACAACCCAGTTTACTCACAATAGCCCAAAATGGGGGGGCAGAGGAGTCTGGTCAAAACAGAGGAACGTTGGCACTCTGGCCACGCGAAATGTTCACATGGACAAACTTAAGGAGTGAGAGAATGTTCGGAAGTGCTATGACTCACTTTGGGAAGTTCTGATTGACGTGCGTCTTGTAGAATCGGCTCACCAAACCCTTGATCACGAAACCTCTTGATCAACTGCTCGTTAGACGAATCAAGTTCGATCGATCGAGTCCAGGCCTTTTGGGCTTTACCTAGCTCATCCCGTTGTAAATAAATTTCCCCAAGATGTTCAAAAATGACCGGATCATCGGTTATTAACGATAACGCACGGTTGATCGTCGCCAGAGCTTCATCACTTCGCCCAATTTTAAACAAGGCCCAACCGAGACTATCGATATAATATCCATTTTGGGGCTTTAATTCGACGGCACGTCTGGTGAGCTTGAGCGCCTGCTCGACCTGCACCCCACGATCCGCGTAGCTATAGCCCAAATAATTGAGGGCATCGGTATGTTCAGGTTCCAATTTCAATGCGCGTTCCATGGCCTGAACAACCCCATCAAACCGATCCAATTTGTCATAGGCCGTACCCAGATTAAAGTGGAGATCGGCATTGGTCGGATCCTGCTGGATTCCTTCTTCAAACTCACTGACTGCGGACTCATACTGTTCTTGCTGAAGATATGTCAGCCCCAGCAACAGGTAGGGCTCTGATCGTTTCGGTTGGATATGTTTGGCTTGATCTAAATGTAAGATCGCATCAACATATTGTTTTTGGCGGTAAGACAAAAACCCAATATGCAATAAACTATCATAATATCGTGGATTAATCTTTAAATTAGCTTGATAGGTTTTCATCGCCTGTCGATAATCATTCATTTCTTCATACATCAGGCCCAAATAGTCTCGGACACGCAACTCATTGGGTCTCGCATCCAAAATTATGGTCAGTTCATCAATCGCCTGTTGATAGTTACCCATTTCTCCATAAATCAGCGCAGTCCGAACCTTGATGTTCAAATCATCTGGATGATCATCTGAAATGAGAGCTAATTGTTGTAAAGCGGATTCATATGATTGAGCGCCGAGATACAGCCTCACAAGTTGTAAGCGAAACTCTTTGTCGTGAGGATTGACCTCCTGAAGATACCGTTCATACACCGACTCCGCTTTTTCCTGCTGGTTTTGGTCCTCATACAAACTTGCTAAACTCTGATACGCTCGACGAAAATCTACACGTAACTGAATCGCCTTTTCAAAATACGTCTCCGCCCCTTCGGCTTCACCTAATTCACTCATTGAAAGACCAAGATAGTAATGGGCAGCCGGAGAGTTTGGCACCTGAGTCACAGCTGATTGAAAGACCGCTTTTGCCTCTGCAGTCCGCTTGAGACCCAAGAGAAGCATCCCCTTGGAAACGTAGCCATGATCTTCCGTTGGCGTTTCAGCGATAACACGATCAAAAATCAACAGTGCTTTCTTCGAATGACCTGTTCCCGCGTACACTCGCGCTAACTGCATCAGATGCGCGTTTTCTTCAACTGCTGACAATGGGATAGAGTCGACCATCTCAACAGCCGAAGACATCTCACTATTTGAAAAGTGCAGGGTAGCAATACGTATTTTCAAGAATACCGAATCAGCATCAACTCGCAATCCTTTTCGGTATTCTTCGATGGCCACCACCGGATTGTTGGCCAATTCAGCCATATAGCCGCGAAGAAAGTGATAATACGCTTGAGGATTGACGCGTGCCGACACCTCTTTAGGGGGAGGAGAAAGCTTGGGAACTCCTTGAGGAGCCGTTCCACAAGAAAGAATGAACAGAGGAGTGGCGAGGAGCACAAGCGAGAGCCGTGCCCAGCACGAAGAATGATTTTCCCAGTATTGACGATCCAAAATATCCATCTACATCACAAACAGCATATCCGTCGATATTCTATCATGATCGGCACATAGAGTGGATCTCACAATGTTAAAAACTTTTAGCGCCGGCGTCCTAGTGACTTTGCTGATGTTCTTCAAGGTCTCGAAACGCCGCATATTGTTCATGAAAGTGAAGACGAGGCTCACCAATAGGGCCGTTTCGGTGTTTACGAACAAGTATTTGCGCCACACCCTTTT
>BQIU01000131.1 GCA_021603905.1 Nitrospirales bacterium | reverse complement strand
CCGTACAACATTTGTTTATGGAAGCCGGATACCTGCAGGCCCTTGGGGCTGAATGGGCAATCGAAACCACTGCAGTTTCAGAATTTCACTATTTCTTGCCAGGATTACAAAAATATTCGATCTTTACGTCACAAGACCTTACCTTTTTCTCAATGCACCTTGAAGAAGAAATGGCTCATAGTGATTGGATAACACAAGGCGTACGGCAGACGGCAAAAAATGCTGAAGACTTGGAACAGGTCGCTCTTGGAGCTCGACAAACTGCTGAAGCATGGCACACCTTTTGGAAGGGCATGCATCGAGCAGTTTTTGATTCATGTGCGTAGATGAGGAACATACCCGTGCAAGACACTACCATTTCGATTCGTGCACAACAGTCTGATGAGCCACTCAAAATCGAAGGGGATCTCCTCAATCAACGAGCATGGCGCATGCCTGACCTCATCATCTACCAGCACGGGCCAGAAGAATGGTGGGTGAGCCCACTTGATGAAGACTTACCCTTGATACAACTCAACCGAATGGGCGCCTCGCTTCTCGGGGCCATGGACGGACACTCAACCTTAGCTGCCTTGGTCAGCCGATTTGGGAAATGGGTCTGTGGGCCGAATCAAGAAACCGGTCAGTGGTTTTTAGAACGATGGGCACAACCCCGGTACTCACTGTGTTTTTACGGGTCGGAAGCTCCAAGTGGACACAGCACTGAAGCCAAATGGGATCTCTTATTACAACGAGTTCGTGAAGGATGGCATGGCAATGTTGCGGAAGAAACCGAGGGACATCTCTCGAAGTTTCACATGCAGGGAATTCAGACGCAACATGGGCATTTTGAAATCATTGAGACCACAGTTTCCCATCTGTTCCGTGAACCGTGTGAGGCGTTACATGGTTTGACTTATGGCCGACTGCTCGGCCAAACACTTCGAAAAATGGGCTGGTTGACTCCCCGCCCCACACGCATCGTCGAAGTCGGCGCAGGACTCGGCTATGTATCGAAAGAGCTGGCTGGCGAATTACGTGACGATGAACGTCAACACATTCATTATACATTTCTAGATCTCACACGACCATTTTTGGGTTCGCAAACCAGTCTGGCTCGTTCTGCTGGATGGAACGCTTCGGCGACTCAAGCCAACGCTGAACATCTGCCATTTACTGATGGAAGTGTGGATCTGATTATCGATAATGAAAATTTGGCAGACATGACGCCCGTTCACTTGACCGCCAATGAATTGGAATCTCACGAAGGCACCACTCCCCAACATCAAGGCGCCTTAGATCTTATTCGTCGTCTCCACTTACCACTTGATAAGCCCTTTCCCAACGAGGTCATCTTTAATTATGGAGCGCTCTCATTTCTGATGGAAGTCTGGCGAGTACTGAAACCAGGCGGGCACGCAATCATGATAGAATTTGGTATTGAAACAGGCTATCCAGAACCGGTAAAGCTCCCGGGCCACACTGAATACGAAGTTCAATATTCACACATGCGTCATGCGGCACGTGGTCTCGGATTTCGAGAACAATACTGTCCACTCCCACAGCTTTTGAATATTTCAGGAGACACGCAAGTTCTTTGTACCGGAGCCGCCTATGCCATCCGCCGCATTTGCGAATCGCTCGACACCCCGTTTTCCGTTCGTGCCTACACCCAGGATGAGCTCAAGCAATCTCTTGGGGACATACTTCCTAAGTTAACCGGACTGCATTATCATAGCGTCCTAGACCCTGCGTGGTTTGGACTTTGGGACTTTAAAGCTCTGATGCTTGAAAAACCAGGCGCCAAAATCCATCGTCCACAATATCAAGAATCCAAAGGATTTCGCTGGTATAGCCAGCGGTAAATCAGCTTTAACAGGAGAAACAACACGGAAAGCTAACGATTATATTTTTTATTCATGAGATCAATCAAGATTCCTTCCCGCAACCCATAGTCGCTGACTAAACACCGTGCAAATCCTAGCGTTTCCATAATCGTTCGAAGAATAATCGTACCGGCGACGATGACCCCCTCTCGACCCGCCTCCAAGCCTGACAGGTGAGTACGTTGATCACTCGAACGCGAGCGCAAGACATATTCCAGTTCACGAATCTTCTCAAGCGTTAACCAATAATTGTGGATTCTGGCCGGTTCGTACCGTGCTAATTGTTGTGCCATCGCAGCTAAGGTCGTCACGGTCCCAGCCGTCCCCACAAGCGTGACATATGCATGAGCACTCAAGCCTTGTTGAAGCGGTCGAAGATGATCCTTGATTAGCTGTTCAGCAGCGATCACGTCTTGTTCCTGTGGCGGATCAGACTGAAAACAACGTTCAGTTACGCGGACAACCCCAATATCAAGAGAGGTGACAACAGGCGGTCCATCACCAGATATTCGGATACATTCGGTACTTCCACCACCGATGTCCAGACCGACATAATCCTCAACCTCAGACGGAAGCCCAAACTTGATTCCAAGCAGCGTTCGTCGCGCTTCTTCGTCTCCACTCAACACGTCTATTGAAAATCCAGTCTCCAGCTTCACTCGCTCCAAGAACTCCTGTTGATTGTTCGCTTCTCGAACTGCGCTCGTTGCAACAAGCACGATGGCTTCAACCTGACAGCGTACAATGATTTTCCGCCACTCACCAAGAACGTGAATGACTCGTTCCATGGCCTCAACATGAAGTATGCCCTTTTGATCTACCCCTTCCCCCAATCGTAAAATTCGTCGATCTGAGTCAATCTCTCGCAAGGACCCCTCTGACCCAACGTTTGCAATTAATAGCCGACAGGTCAAAGTTCCAATATCAATACCCGCAACAATCACGTTGAAAACCTCCCCCGTTTGATGAATGAATTTGATCTCATTATCACTTTTCCTTCGTCAAAGAGGTATGATAGGATTCATCCGTACGTGAGTTGACTGTGACAACGACACCATTATTGTTAAAGGAGCACTGGATTATATGTCTGAAATCACTTGCCTTAAATGCGAAAAAACATCAGAAATGATGACAGACAATTTGTTCTTAGGAAAATTGGAGCAAGAAATCAAGAAGAATGTCTGTCAGGATTGCTGGAATGAATGGAATGGCCCAGGAGGGGTCAAAACCATGGTCATCAATGAATATCGCCTAAATCTGGGAGATGAAAGTGCGAGAGAGACGCTCAAAAATCAAATGCGCGCCTTTTTCAAACTTCCGGATGCCTCAGCTGAATTTAAAGACTACCGAACTTAACTCTATTGCTATCCAAATGAGGTTACGGTCACGTCAGGATAGGTATATCTTCGATATCCTTTCATTTCCTAGGTTTATCATACTGAGTAAAACTTTCGTAGTCTGCGACCGGCTCCGACTTCCTTTAGATCCTCTTTAGCATAACCGATACTCCCTTCAAGATCACATATAGCCGTTTCAGTTATACCGAAATGATAAAGCGCCAACGTGTACAATGTTGATATCCAATAGGTGAGAGAAAACATCAATCATTATCAGTAATTCAAGCGGGTATAACCTTCCGATGTTTGAGGCGTAGTATTACGCGATCTACGCGACCGATAATGAACACGTCAGAGGCAAAGAGGTCTCGTCATTGGCACCCACGTCAACCCTGCGTGAGGTAGACAATAATTGTCGCCTAGGCGACCTTCTCATTCTACACTTCAATGGAAGAACCGCGTTCAACGTCAGTTGCCATTGGAGTTGCATAGGTTACGGAACAATCGTCGCTAAGGTCGACACTGGAAATTAATTGAATTCGCTATAGCACATTGACGGTCAGAAGGAGAGTCATATGTCTTCAGTATCCCAGGTGGGAAGTCATTTTCTGCCCGCCATTCAACCAAATTCACTCAACTCATCATTCACTTCGACCTCGAAGCAATTTCATGCCCGCTCACAGTCGCTAAATACCGCAAACTTCACATTTGTGACATCAGAGGGAGATCGAGTTTCACTTTCGTCTGCCTCAAAAGTCAATACATCTTTGGGAACCTATTCTTTTCAAGGATTAGCAAACGATCAGGTCCTTAGCGTTCAAGCTCAGCAATTCAGCAGTTCAACTCAAAAAAGTTTTCATCTACTCGTTGAAGGCGAGCTCAATGAACAAGAACAAGCAGATATTCGAGAGTTTCTGAAGTCGGCAAATAATATCCTTCGCGAATTGAGTCACGGGAACACTGAAGAAGCCACGAATGTTGCAGCCTCATTAGAAAAACTTGACACTCTTTCTCAAGCCGCACTCTTTTTTCGACAAACAACCTCCGTCTCTCTTACCTCACAGTCTACGAGCATCGCTCGTCAAGACGGGCCAAGATCGAATGAGTATTCACGGACGAAGACTCAAGCAAGCTCAGAACATGCGAGTCCACTTGAACGAATCATTGAAAAGCTACGAGAGGCCCAAGAGCACGCTCAGGTTGACCCGGAACAATTAAGGAATCGATTGCCAACGCTCGTGACGACTCTCATTCAGTCTCTCAAGTATGACCCTGATGAAAACATCGACTCAGCACCTTCAATGCTGGAACAAATCCAAAAAAAATTCCTTGAATCACTCCTTGAGTTCACTGAAAATCTCAACGAGCCATTTCTGACAGATGAGACTCTCACCGATCAACCTGCCCCCCTACCCCCTGCCCCACCTCTCAACGAGGAAGAAACACACAGCCCCTCACTCGTGCAGGAAACGAGCAACAAACCAACCAACATCCTGGGATAGGCGACATAGACCTCACTCCATTCATACCTCTCAGACTCACCAGTTCCGGCAATTAGAGTAAAATTCTGAGTAAGACAACCTGGTTAGATAGACACAGATATCAGTCCGATGGCCTCCCTCTTGAACCTGCCAGACAGTCACGGTAGGATAAACACATGAGTACTGCATTAGAAAAAGGGGTATTTCTTATTGCCACACCGTCCTTGCGAGACCCAAATTTTCGGCAAACCGTAATTCTCCTCTGTGAACATGGCCATGAAGGCGCTCTTGGAGTGGTCATCAATCGACCCACTGAAATCAATATCACCGAAGTTCTTCCGCAAATACCTATCATTGAAGGGCAACGGCATCATGTCTTTACAGGTGGACCGGTTCAAAAAAACAGTTTACTGATTTTGTATCGTGTTCCAGAAGAACCATCTGATACCCATCATGTTGTTGATGGCGTTTATTTAGGCGGGAACGTCCAAACGCTTGAACGAATTTTAGAACAGCCGTCAAACAATGAGGCATTTCGTGCATTTATGGGTTACTCAGGCTGGGCTCCTGGGCAACTAGAAAATGAGATGCAGACAGGTTCATGGTTGACGTTACCTGCTGATCCAACTTGGGTCTTTGAGAAAGATCCCGCAGTGTTGTGGGGAGAGATTATTCAATCATTAGACGAAAGCTATAAAATCTATATCGATATGCCCGTGGACCCTACCTTAAATTAATTCTTGCAGTTCATACTTAATTCAACAAACCTTTCAATCTTTTACCACTCGACTTTTTCTTCAAGCCTCACATTTTGATCTCAACATCGTGACCGGCCTCAATTCTAAAAGTGACAGAATAATAACGTTCAGCACAGCCTGTGCCCATCAAGCAATCATTTTGGTAAAATGGAAGGGATAGGTGAGTGGGAAACGAATAACCAAGAGTCTCTGAGTAAACAGCAGAAAAAACACTATAGATGTCGTAGGGATTGCCTCATGAGACTCTTAAAAAGCTCATGAACCTTTTGATTTCGACTCAAATAGAAATGACGTTCAGTTTCTTCGAGAGAGTGATGTTGTTCATCTGGCCAAAAATAGACAATCATCGTATCGTGACCTTCCAACAACTCAGGGTACGTTAAGACCTTGCTATCTAACCCACCCTTTCGAACCGTCTCAACAATATCAAAAAACGTATGTTTATGATAACGTTCTGAAAAAAATGTGCCATGCGGCAATGGATGCGACGAAGTCCAGCCTTCCAAAAAAGGCTTCACATGAAGAGTCAAACAAGCTTCGGCTTCAAAGAGATACGGAGAGAGGCGCCCGTCGCCAACAGGCCGAGATTGACAATAACGTAGGACGTGCCCCCACATTGAAGTCGAGACTGCTGTCACAAAAAAATAGTCTGATATGATAGATGCCGTCATACCTTCCCTGCCGTAGGCAGACCTCCTATACAACAATACATGACAAACCCTTCCAATTGAGTAGACTCATATTAAACCGTGACCAGATCGTACACTTTCTGACTTACCGACATTATCCAATTAGATACAGAAAAAATCAAAATTCTTATTGATCGATTATTCTTCATGCGAACTCTGGCAACTGACAGACATCATGGCCGATGGACTAAAGTCAATACCATATCAAGCACTTAGAACAAAACCGATTTTTTATCTCCATCCTAGGACCAGATATGTGCACACACTCCATACCCTTACATCTTGCTCGATTATCATTATTCAATCTGTACTTACCTCAAGATCAAGCAAGATGTAAACCAATTTCCAGCTGTGAATAGAGTTGGAAATTAAAAAAATGATTCCCTGCAGACCATACAGAAATATTTCTGATCCGCTATCCATATATTAATTAATTTCTAGTCGAATGAGAAAGGAAGCCCTAGGCGACGGTTGTTGCCTGCCTCATGGTCGGGTCATTGCGCCACTGACGATGCTATGGGTTGTCCCCCTGAATTGCTGATGAGAAGTCGCCTAGACAGCGAAATACTACGCCTCAAACATCGGAAATTATTTGAAACGGCTTTAACGAACTTCAGGGAGTCATGGGGTGAGAATACTTGAGAGAATTTTTCTATCGTGTCTTCACAAAGACCTATGAGGATGAAAGCACTTGGTAAATCGTCTCACTCAGGTCATGAAGTAGAAGGGGTTTCCATAAAAAGGCTTGAATCCCCAAATCACGCGCTTTTTCTGGCGTCATTCTCGGACTGTACCCCGTGCAAAGGATAATGGGGATACCTGGTCGTTGATGCAATAATTCCTGTGAAAGAACTTCACCCGTCATGTTGGGCATCGTTTGATCGGTGATCACAAGATCAAAATCCTCCGGAGCTTCACGAAACGCTTTCAAGGCGTTAACACTGTCAGTCTCAACTCTTACGGAATAGCCAAGTTGTGTTAAAATTTCCTTCCCCAAGTGAGCAATAGACTCTTCATCTTCAACAAATAAAATACGTTCCCCAGAACCAAGCTTCAGTGAAACCTCATTTGATCGTTCCTGTATCGAAGCTATATTGAGTTCAGGTAAAAATACCGTAAAAGTTGTCCCTTTACCCGGAGTACTCTCGACTTTGATCCCCCCATGATGGTTTGACAGAATGCCATGAACAACCGACAATCCAAGACCAACTCCATCGCCAGCATCTTTTGTGGTAAAAAATGGATCAAATATTCGCTCAAGAATCTCTGAAGGGATACCTGGCCCTGTATCTCGAATAGTTGTTTTGAGGTAAGACCGGCTTGGGACGTCTCTATTTGAGAATGCTTGACCAATCTCCTCATCTGTCATCAAGCAATGCTCTAGACTCACTTCCAACTCACCACCTTGCTCACCCATGGCCTGCGCTGCATTTGTACAAAGATTCATTAATACTTGATGGATCTGAATCGGGTCGGCAATAATTGGGCTGACCTTATTAGCCAATGAGGTTTTAATTTCGATGGTTGATGGCAGCGTGGCACGAAGAAACCGAAGAGCTTCCTCGATCACCTGCGGCAAATGGATCGGTTTTAATTCTTGGTCAGTTTGACGGCTAAAGACAAGAATTTGCTTAGTGAGCCCTTTCGCTCGAATACCCGCTGCGTGCACTTCTTCAAGGTATCGATACACCGGACTCGTTGTCGGAAGAAACGAGCGGGCCAATTCATTAAACCCAAGAATCGCAGTCAGAATATTATTGAAATCATGCGCAATTCCTCCCGCTAAAGTCCCAATGGCTTCCATCTTCTGTGATTGACGAAGTTTACTCTCGCTATCCTTGAGAGCCAATTCCGTCGCATGCCGCTCACAAGCAATACTCGCAAGATGCGCTCCTGTGGTCATCAGATGCTGATCATACGTTGTTGGGACACAAACCGATGGGTGCGAAATGCAAAATGAACCCAACACTTTCTCATCTTTCCCAAAAAACGGAGTCGACCAACAGGCCCGAATACCATGCTTTTCAGGAAAGTCTCCAAATTTCGAAAAGCGAGGGTCTTGCCTGACGTCAGGAACAATGACGGGTTGCCCCAAGAACACGGCAGCTCCACAGGATCCGCTCAAATCTCCAACGGACAGTCCATCCAGTCCCTGGGAAAACTCTTCTGGAAGTGACGGAGCCGCACCTAGACGTAGAGTTTTGCCGTCATAATCGACAAGCAGAATTGAACAATAGGTGTCTGACCTTTGTTGTTCGATTAAGAGACAGATTTTGTCAAGAACATGACTAAGCGGCTCATCACAGGCCAGCAATTGTAACACCGTATTTTGAGCTTGCAGAAGATGTTCAGCTCTTTTTCTATCGGTAATATCCGTCGCCATTCCACATATGGCATTCGACTCTTCGTGGAAAGCTGGAACGGGGAATTTAATAGAAAGATACGTGCGAGCTCCATCTTTGTGAGGAATGATCTCTTCAAATTCGATCGGAGCTTGCTTTTCATATACCTGCCGATCATTGGCAAACAACACATCTGCGGTCTCTTTTGGTAGCACCTCATGGATCGTTTTACCAATCACATTCTTTCGCGACAAGGAAAAACGGTTCTCCCATTGACGATTCACCATAAGATACCGACCTTGAGGATCTTTCACAAACACCAATGCCGGGGAATTATCGAGAATGGCTTGAATCCGCTCTTCACTTTTTTGGATCGCGACTTCGGCTTCTTTCTGCTTGGTAATATCAAGGGAAAATCCTTGAAGAAATTCCGGTTCTCCATTCTGGTCATAAACGACATTGACGAGGTCATGTATCCAAACAGTCGCACCGTTCGCCGCTGTCAAACGATATTCTAGTTCAAAATCTCGTTGTTGCGTTGAAATTTCACGACAGAAGTCCAACACCCATTGACGATCATCAGGATGTATACGGTCTTCCCATGCATGCTCTTGATACCAATACTCCTCTGGAAATCCTAGAAGCTCTTTGACCTGAGACCCAATGTAGGATATACGCTCAGTCGAATACTCCATCTCCCATGGGATCACATGAGCAGATTCCACAAGTCGTTGAAACCGCGAGGCATTGCTTGAAAGCGTTTCCTCCAGACGTGCACGCTCAATCACCATTCCCGAGAGATGCGCATAAATTTCAATGAGCCCGTGATGCATGGCATCAGGCGTCCGAGATTCCTGGAAATACATCGCAAAGGTTCCAAGCACATTGCCCGAAGCAGAAAAGATCGGGGTCGACCAACAGGCTCGAAATCCATGACTTAAGGCAAGATCCTTATATCGTTTCCAACGGAAATCCGCGGCAATATCAGACACAATCACCGTTTCTCGTTCATATGCTGCGGCCCCGCAAGAGCCCGTCTCTGGCCCAATGATCACCCCGTCAATTTGACGAATATAGGAATCCGGCAAGCTGGGAGCAGCAATATGGCACAAAGCTTCCCCATTCAATAAAAGAATAGAGCACCACATTCCAGGAAACTGTTCTTCAACTTTCTGACAGAAAAGCGTCAGAATGTCTGGCAAAGACTCACCAATGGCAATTTTTTCTAAAAGGATTTTTTGACTGGCGATAGAAGAA
>BQIU01000130.1 GCA_021603905.1 Nitrospirales bacterium | reverse complement strand
CAGCGTTGACTCCGGCGAACCGAGTCCAGATGACCTTGAGTTTTTAACGCAAGTCGCAATGCAAATTGCGTATGCGATTGATCATGTTCAAGCATACGAGGAGATCAAGCGACTTCATGGGAAGTTGGCTCGAGAAAATTTATATCTGGCCGAAGAACTCAAGCTCACAAAGCACTTTGGTGCGATGGTGGGAGAGAGTCAAACCTTCCAACATGTATTAGAGATTGCTCAAGAGGCCGCACCGACAACTACGACCGTCTTGATCACCGGGGAAACTGGTACCGGGAAAGAGTTACTGGCTCAAGCCATTCATGAGTGGAGTCCTCGTCGAGGCAAGCCATTTATCCGAGTGAATTGTGCGGCTTTCCCTGCAGGGTTAGTGGAAAGTGAGCTCTTTGGTCATGAACGTGGTGCGTTTACAGGTGCAGAGGCTCGTCGCGAAGGGCGTTTTGAATTAGCACATGGTGGAACGTTGTTATTAGATGAGATTGGAGAAATGCCGCTGGAGACTCAGGCCAAATTGTTGCGAGTGATTCAAGATGGCATGGTCGATCGTATCGGAGGCAAACAACCAATTCCCGTCGACGTACGTTTGATTGCTTCAACCAATGCTGATTTGGCCGCGGCTGTTGAGCAAGGTCGATTTCGAGCTGATCTGTTCTATCGGCTTCATGTTTTCCCGATTACAATTCCTCCGCTCCGGTCCCGTCCGGAAGATATCCCTGGGTTGGCACAGCACTTTCTTGAGCATTATCGCGTGAAACTCAGGCGCCCCTGTGAAGAGATTGCTCCAGAGTCGATGGAAAGACTCATCCGATACCCTTGGCCTGGAAACGTCCGAGAACTTGAAAATCTCATTGAACGAGCGATGATTCTCTCACATGACTCATCATTGCACATCGATGAGCGTCTCCTCATGCCTTCACCCGCAACCCCTCCTGCTAAGCCGGTTTCGGGGTTAATGGATTTTGAACGTCAACACATATTACAGACGCTCGCCTCGACTCATTGGCGAATTGAGGGCTCCGGTGGTGCGGCAGAACGATTGGGTCTTGCGCCTAGCAGTCTGCGCAGCCGTATTAAAAAGCTTGGTATTCACCGGCCGCCCAAGTCACCACGGGAACTTGATTAAGTCTGTCCCGTTTCGTTATTTGCTTGTTCGAAATTTCGGTTTGCACAAGCGGCACAGATTGCTTCATAGAGTGTTTGTGACGCACTGTCTTTTGCGAGATAATTGACGGCTCCGGCTTGCAACATCGAGTTGCGAATGCTCGTATCATCATTGATCGAAAGTCCAATCACTTTGATCGTGTGGGAGATGTGTCGGATGAGCCGCGTTGCTTCAATTCCGTTCATCCCAGGCATGTTGACATCCATGATCATGACATCGGGGTTCAAAATGTTCGCCAATTCGACGGCTTCTTCGCCATTGACGGCTTCTGCAATGACTTGCACATTCGCGTAACTCTGCAGAACGTTTCGTAGACCTTCACGGATCATCGCCATATCGTCAACGAGGATCACACGAATCATCTTCGATTCAGGAAATGCCTTGTGGGATCGGGGAGCGGACATCACGGGACTCGACCGTGGGTGTGCTTTGTGTGTCTTCTCTAGGGGGATGAGTAATGTTGCCGTGGTGCCTTGCCCTATCACCGAGTCGAGAATAAATTGTCCCTCCAACGCTTCGAGGCGCTCACGGATGCTAAAAATCCCAAATTTCGTCAGACTCTGTTGCATACTGCTATCATCTAGGTAGAAGCCTTTTCCTTGATCCTTGACCTTAATCACCAAGCGATCAATCGACGGTTTCTGGATAGACACAATCGCTGCCGTCACACCAGCATGTTTGACGACATTAATGAGAAGTTCGCGTACAGTCTGATAGAGAAGAATGAGAGACTCTTCCGGTAAAAGGACGGACTCTACGTCACTCTCAACCGTCACGGCGAGGTCATATTTTTTCATTTTCTGATCGGCAAGCCATTTCAGAGCGGGCACGAGCCCAAATTGATAGAGCACTTGAGGACTGAGTTCGGCGATTAACGAACGAGTATAGGCTAACGATTCTTCGATCATCTGATCGGTTTCACGAAGGAGCGTTTTGATGGGGAGGGATGACTCCAAGTGTTGCCCTTCTCCGAGCTTTATTCGTGATACCACAAGCAGTTGCGCCAGATAGTCGTGTAGTTCAGAGGCCAAACGTCGCCGTTCACGATGCTCGGCGACAATGACTTCCGAGGCAAGCTTGCGTAAATTGTCCTGGGAACGACGCAACGCTTGAGTGTGATGCAGAATCTCTTCCTCTAACTTTTTCTTCGATTCCACGATCTCTTTCTCTGCGACTTTTCGCTTCGTAATGTCGCGGCTCACCGTTCCCAACCCGATTGGGTGGCCATTGGCGTCATAAAGGCAAAAGACGCTATAGATCATCCACAGGGCTTCGCCGGTTTGAAAATGCCGGAAACGGATCTCCACTTCAGCTCGTCCATCATGTAAGACATTTGGGAAAAAATCGTTGATAAGAAACGCATGATCTTCAGGGAAGAAAAAGTCTTTCATGAGTGTCTGTTGCACATGCGATACGTTATTGAGCCCAAGCATTGCCATGCCAGCCGGGTTGACATAGGATGGTCGGTACTCCATGTCAAACATGCAGACGAATTCGTTGACGTTTTCGGCCAACGCAAGAAATTTTTTAGATTCTGCCTGCACTTGTGATCGCATTTGATGCATCTTCAGAGTTGTGTCCACCCTCGTATGTAGTTCTCGGGCACTGAAGGGCTTGACGAGATAATCGTCTGCACCCTGTGCCAAACCGTCCATTCGAGATTCTTCTCCTGCTCGAGCAGAAAGCAGAATCACTGGGATGGTTTGAATGGCGGGATCGTTACGCAGTTCTCTCAGAAAGCCGAATCCATCAAGTTGCGGCATCATCACATCGCTGATGACAAGGTCGGGAGGATTTCGACGAACGGTTTCCAGAGCGGCCTTACCGTCGGAGACTGTGATCACCTCATATTGGTCACTCAACAGTCGTCGTACATAGTCCCGCATGTCTGTATTATCATCGGCGAGTAAAACCTGTGGGCGAGAATGTTGAGTTGTCGCGTACGACGGGTGAGCGTCATGCGCTGATTCCTCAAAATTAGGAGCTTCTGTAGGAACATGAAGACATGACGCTTCGAATTCTGCACGTGGTTGAGCTGGCAACCATTGCAATGCTTCCTCCACGATGAGAGATGGACTCGAGACGGGGGAGGCTATGGTGCTGCTCGCATCGACTTGGTCGGCAGGCAAATGCTTCATGCCTAACGGCAACGATACTGTGAATGAGCTGCCTTCACCGAGACGGCTTCCCACGTGGATGGTGCCCCCGTGTAGCTTGACCAGTTCCTGAACAAGTGCGAGCCCGATACCACTTCCTTCGTGAGTACGACTGTGCACATTCTCTACTCGATGGAATCGTTCGAAAATCTTGGATATTTGTTCCGGAGGAATCCCTACACCCGTATCGTTGACCACCAACATAACCGTGTCTTTGACTTGATGAAGCAGGACCTCAATTTTTCCATTAAATGTAAACTTCAATGCATTCGAGATCAAATTGAGGACGATCTTTTCCCACATGTCTCGATCCACATAGATCGGTTCCGACAATTGGCGACAGTCTACGACAAATTGTAATCCCATCAGTTCAATGGTCGATCGAAATGAACTGGCCAGATCTTTGGTTAAGATGACGAGGTCGGTGGGTGTATAGGTGGCTTGCACACGTCCGGCTTCGATGCGCGAGAAATCCAACAGACTATTGACCAACCGCAATAACCGCACGCCGTTGCGGTTAACCATTTGCAATTTCTCTTTGGATGAGGACGAAAGATCAGAAGCACTCTGACTGAGTAGGCTTTCTAAAGGGCCAAGCATGAGCGTAAGAGGGGTGCGGAATTCGTGGCTGATGTTATTAAAAAAGGCTGTCTTCGCACGATCTAATTCCGCCAGCGCCTCGACCCGTTTGCGTTCTTCATGATAAGCACGAGCAGTTGATATAGCGTTGGCGACATGGCCGGCAGTGAGTTCGAAGAAGCTGATATAGTCGCTAGACCACATCAAATGAGGACTGATACCAACGACCAAAAAGCCGGCAGGAATCTCCTGGTCACCCGCTTTCGCCAATGGGAGCACGTAGACACGTTGGATTCTGTTATTTCCCCATGGAGAAATGGGCAACAATTGACCAATATGATCTTCCAGGTTCTCTATGACCTGGCTTTGACTCAAATCCATAATGTGACAGAACTTCCAAATGTCCTCGTTACTGCCAATGCCAACGTGTACTGGACTGGCGTTGGTTCCTTCAGCAAGGTGGGTTGCTCCACACAACCTCGCATATTTGTTGTCTTCGTCAAGCAAATAGATCAGTGCAAAAGGACAATCGTGAGGATTTTCAGCGAGCGTGGTGGCTGCAATGCGACAGACTTCTTCAGTGGCTTCTGTGATCCCTAGAGTGCGTTCGCCAAGATTGCGCAGAGTTTTCAACCGTCGCTGACTCAATATACGTTCAGTATCTTCGGTGCAAGCACAGAAGATGCCACCGACACCGCCTATATCGTTTGGCGCGGGGCTATAAGAAAAAGTAAAATATGTTTCCTCCGTGAAGCCGTACCGTTTCATCAAAAGAAGAATTGACTCATTCCAGGTGGCACGTCCTTCGTTGAGCACTTGCTCGGTTTGGGATTCGAGCACCGGCCACAATTCAGCCCATACGGATGATGCCGACTGACCCAACGCATGCGGGTGACGTTCCCCGAGCATAGGAATATACGCGTCATTGTATATATTGGTGAGTTCACGCCCCCACCAAATAAACATGGGATAGTGTGACCGGAGCATGATAAGGAGTGCGGTTCTTAGACTCTGAGGCCATGTTTCGATTGCTCCAAGCGGGGTAGATGACCAGTCAAACGTACGCAACCGTTCCGCCATTTCCCCACGACCAAGCAGCCAGTTATCCATTTCTGTAGGAGCGTTCTTGTTGGTATCTTGATTGTCGTGTGACATAGGATAAACCCTGTTTTCAAGACTTCAGACAATATTCGATCAATGTTGCTTGCGTGACAGTCTTGATCCCTGCCCGTGATGACTTGTCATTTTGATGTTTCTCGTGACTATTTACCTGCATAATAGTAGTCAGAATTTAGTATACAAAATAGTAGTTGGTTACGTCCGTTCATAGATCGTTGGGCCTGTTGAGATGGGCTCTAGTTCGTGTGCGATGTGTATTGTGTATAATCTTTGCAGTCATGTCCACAAGATTGTCATCTGGCTTTGCAAAAGCGAGTCAAATCGCTTCATTGAGTGTTTGTGACGCACTGTCTTTCGCGAGATAGCTGACGGATTCTGTGCACGTCTTATCGTGGATCAAGAGCCCAATCACTTTGATCGCGGGGATCGAGTCATTGTGATACGTTGATGAACGAATCCTCCTGTCTTCAGTCGCATCCAGCGACCAGCAAAATCACAACGCACACGTGATTCAGCATCCCCTTTCGTTATTTCCTTGCTCGATACGATTTCATAAGACAGGTTGCCACGTGAAAACGTGGGCAAATCTCATGAATCCACCACTCCTGTTCGTGGAATACATGCGGTAACGAGTGTGGTCTGTCTCGTGAAATGCCTATCCGTTCGATTTTTCAAGAATTTATGCTGTGTCGTGTTCGCGACAACTTTGGTGTAAGACGTGCATAGCACAGTAACTGAAGTTTAACCCCCGTTGTTGCGTGATTCATCATCTATTTGAAGATATCCGGAGAAGATCATTTCCTTCCATTCAAGCCTATACTAATGTGGGTGTGAGTTGATGAGTTTCCTGGAACTGGACCACATCTGTCCGTGACGCGGTTTCTACTTTTCTAGCCTGGGCGTCATTGCGATATTTGAACGGCAAAGTGTATGAAGACGTATCTTCAAACCGCCAGCATACGTGAAATTCAAGAAGCCGCAAGTTTTGGAATTCTTGATGGGATTACGACAAATGCGTATCTCATGTCGAAAGAAACCAAATCCTATAGTCTTTACGAGGGATTGCAGGAAATTTGTCGTTTCGTAGATGTGCCGATTTGCGTCGGGGGCTTAAGTGTCGAAGCAGAGGCCATGGTCAAAGAAGGAAAAGAATTGGCAAGTGTTCATCAGAATATTGTCGTCAAATGTCCACTCACCTCAGATGGGCTCAAGGCCTCCCAAAGGCTGGCTGCTGAGGGTATACGTGTTAATGTGACGCTTTGTTGTTCTGTAAATCACGCATTGCTAGCTGCTCATGCAGGAGCGTGGTATGTGTCGTCTTTTATGGGCTGTCTTGGCGATAACAGTGTGTGTGAGATAGATGTGATTGGTCAGATGGCGACGCTGTTTCGTCACTATGGAATCACGTCTCGAGTATTCCTCGCCAGCGTGCAAGACCCTCAGCATGTTATTAAAGCTGCTTCGGTTGGCGTGCATATCTGCGGAGTGCCCTTCTCTGTCATGAAATCGCTCATGACGTCCCGTTACATGGGCGTCATAGAGAATTCATTGTAAATCTATTTAGCTGTGTCTCAGCATGGTGCTTCCTGATTTGTGTTGATCGGGAGCCATTTTTCTATCAATTCTTATAGAGATAAGTCGTCGAGTCGCTTCAGGTCACCGTGTCTAAATCGGATATGGCTGCGGAGCACCTTTCGTCATTCCTCTGTTTTTCCACCGTCTTCGTTTTGACCTCACTCAATCTGAACAATTAACCACTAGCCCCCGCGGCTAACGCCCACGAGCCCACCACGGTAATTGGTGGGCGATGATCTGCATTGTGGACTTGTTTACACAACAAACAGTCATTTCCCTTGTATTTTCGAGCGATTTTCTCTTGGTGCTTATGAAATGGGTTTAGGTACAGCGCATGCAATGAGCAGGAATATGAGATCCACGAAAGAAAGCAATCTTAATACATACATAACGATAGATTACCGCGTGTTCGAACCAGAATTGAGAAATCTGCATCTGAATGAATGGTAATGAAGAATGATGCTGAACATATTTATTGCGAGCAGTGGTGCTGAAGGAGGTAGTAGATGAGACGGTTAACGTTAAAGCGAAATGGCTCAATTATGGTGTTGGGTGCCATGCTGGGTTTATTGCTCCTCCCTATCTTGATGGCATTTCCTGTATTGGCCGGAGGAGGTAGTGGCAGTGCGGCTGGTGGTCCACCTGCTGAAGTTATCGCGGCGCAAGAGGCAGCCGGGGAAGGGGTTGATGCCGAAGAAGAGAGTCAAGAAATGTCCCGTGATGTGTATTACAAAACCGAAGGGGTCGTGTCTGGAGAGCCAGCTCCCTTAGCGGAAAATAATGAACGAGATTATCCGCGGTACAACTTTGAAAGTCGGGTGCTGATATGGGTTGCCAATCAACAGCATTTGTATTACGGCAGTTTTGTCCTGGCAGTTCCCATTTTTTGCATGATTATTGAGTTTGTCGGAATGGTGACAAAAGATAAGGCAATGGCGAAAAAATATGATCGCTTAGCCTATGATTTTATCAGAATCAGCCTGACCGCCTATTCATTGACCGCCATTCTCGGGGGAATTCTCCTCTTTACATTTCTCACGCTGTATCCCACTTTTTTCGGGTATCTCTCCAGTATTTTTCGTCCGGTCATGCATATCTACGCCCTTCTGTTCGTGGCCGAAAGTGGAACGCTGTACATTTACTACTATGGGTGGGATCGGATGAAAGAGGGAATTCTGAAATGGATTCATCTGACGATTGCTGTCGTCTTGAACGTGATCGGGACCGTTCTGATGTTTTTGGCGAATTCATGGATTGCATTCATGATGTCGCCTGCTGGCGTGGATGAGCAGGGACGATTTCTTGGAAACATCTGGCATGCGATTCACACGGCTCTTTGGAATCCTCTGAATTTTCATCGAATCCTTGGAAATATGGCGTTTGGTGGGAGTGTGGTCGCCGCCTATGCCGCCTATCGATTTTTGTCAGCGAAAAGCGACGACGAACGTGCGCATTACGATTGGATGGGATATGTCGCGATGTTTATCGCGGTGATTTTCCTCATACCGTTGCCCTTCGCCGGATATTGGTTGATGCGTGAAGTCTATGCCTATCGTCAGCAGATGGGGATTACCTTGATGGGAGGCTTGCTCGCTTGGCTATTTATAATTCAAGCCACAATGATTGGCGCACTCTTTCTGAGTGCGAGTTACTACTTGTGGCAATGTTTTGGCCGTATGCCCGGTGCCGAACGCTTTCAGCGGTATATCAAATATCTCGTGTTCATCTCAATTGTGGGTCTGTTGGTATTTATCACGCCGCACACGATTGTCATGACTCCTGCCGAGTTGAAAGCAATGGGAGGGCAGCAGCATCCAGTGCTGGGAAACTACGGGGTGATGTCCGCGAAAAACGGTGGCATCAATATGCTCATTATCGTGACCATCATCAGTTTTATCTGGTATCAGCGAGGCAATATGATTCCGTCCGTCTCTTGGCGGAAATTCGGAAATACCTTTATGACCTGCTTCTTTGTCATGGCCAGTCTCAACATTATTTGGTTAGCGATATATGGATACTACATTCCGGCCAACGTCAGGATTGGGTTATCGGTCCCGCAGGTGGTCACCACCTTATCTTGCCTATTTTTAATGATGCCAATGAATATTGCCATGTTGAAGGGAGCCAAAGTTGCCGGTGCGATTCGTTGGGGCGATATGCCGGCACGTTCTCAATATGCCTTGATTGCATTGGCGACCGAATTTACATGGATGATGGCATTGATGGGATATATCCGTTCATCGGTCAGATTGTTTTGGCATGTGAATGAAGTGATGCGTGACAACTCTCCGTGGGCGTACACCCATACCATTGGATTTGCTGCCAACATGATTTCGTTCAATGTGTTGTTGTTTTGGATATCGATATTGTTTGTGTTCTGGTTGGCCGCGTTCGGTCATAAGAAAGTGACGGCTCAGGAAGCTGTGCCTGCGCCTGATCTTGTCCCGCAGCCTTCTATTCGGAATTGAAGTTCACCATGAATGTCTCTCATCATTATTTACAGGAGGTCAATCATGATTGATTATCCAATTGGAAGTTCGGAGATTGAAATCGTTCTTGGATTGATTGGGTTTTTAGGTGTGCTGCTTTTAGGGATGGCCAACGTCTTATCGTGCCCGCCGGAAACGTTAATCAAGGAAAATGCACGGTCTAATCTGATGCAATATCAAGTGAGATTTGGATGGAGAGATCATGAAGACTAGAAGATACCCATAATCGTAGAAGTGTGACGACCCATATGGCTGAATCGAATCATTATTTATTTTTATCAAGAGGAGTTTGTTTCACAATGGATATCGTTTGTCTATATGAAAAATTTTATAACTCCCCCACGTCATGGAAAGGAACTAGCGGTCAGTGATTCATCATGTTTCAGAGTAATTTTATCATTTCGTGGTTTTGAGAAATTGAACGGTACACAATCCAAAAGGAGGAAGGGAAGATGCATTTATCGAGACGTCAGTTCATGAAGGTATCTGCCGGCACGGTGGCCGCGGTGGCATTGGCGGATAAGGCGTTAGCCTTAACGGCCTTGCAGCCGGTCATTGAAGTGGGCAACCCTCTGGGCGAGTATCCGGACCGGTCGTGGGAGCGGGTCTATCACGACCAGTATCGCTATGATTCCTCATTTACCTGGTGTTGTTCGCCCAACGATACG
>BQIU01000129.1 GCA_021603905.1 Nitrospirales bacterium | reverse complement strand
CCGATAGACCGCCTGTGCCTCAAGAGGCAGGCTAAAGAGAGAGAATTCTAATAATTCAGGGGAAGCGAGTTGGGTGTGATACATGGCTGCCTGTATGGCTTCTTCCTGGTTGGGAGCCACGGTCATGGTCATGGTGAGTCTGTCACCGCCGTCGATTTCTGTTAACGGCTGGAGTCCACGCCACCAGGTGAAGTAGTTACTTGGAATTTCAGGACTACCTGTTTCTGGATCATGTGACTTCCATTCGCCTTGCTCAAAAATTTGCAACCAGTGGACAATCGTGGCTTGTCGTTGAAATTCAGCGAGACGGACTCCATGGACAATTCGATTTGGGATTTTGGCAAGATCCAGAATGTCGGTAGCCAGTTCCAGTTTATTTTCTGGCGTGTAATCTTTCGAAAGGAGCAATTGAAGGTTCGGGTCGGAGTTCGGATGTTTCATCCGAGAGAAGAGCTCGGCCACAAGGGTGGTGGCATCGGCTGACTTTTCTTTAATGTCAGTTAAAAGTGCTTGAGCGGCTGCCAATTGTGCGCCGAGTAGAGGGGGGATGGAAATGGCGGGAAGTCGAGACTCGGTGTGCGGATCATCAACCTCGACTCGTCGAACCGTGGCTCGATAATATAAGTGTTGCTTCCCATTTGCCTTTCGTATGGACCATGTGGCTCGTCGGTTCTCATCATCTTTGACCGTGGTTAACCCATATCCTTGAGAAATAAAGTTTTCATCGACGATCGCATATCGGCGAGTGTTCCTCGGTAACGCGAGCGAAGCCTTCACCGGCTTGTTTTTGGCAAAAAACGTGAGATGGACTTCGACGTTCCAAAGTTCAGCCTGTGTTTGCGGGACTAAGGGGAATTGTAGGATGACGGCCTTGTAGAGAAATAGACCAAGACCAATGACAGATAAACACAGAACCAGTAGGTACAGATGATGTTTGCTCAAGAATGCCTACTCTTCTTTTACGCAATTGGGTTCATGTTTGTAGGTCTCGGAGGAATCGACGACTGCCGTGCGTTTGAGGAAGTTTCGACCAACGAGCATGTTAAATTTGAAGTTTTTTCGATCGGCAAGATTGACTTGTACATTTTTTTTATAAATGTTTCCTAAGCATAAATCAAATTTCACCACTGGTCGTCGTTGAGAATGCGCCCCTTTTCTTTTGATTTTGACGTACCGGTGGACAGGCTTCTTAAGATTGACGCTCTGCCCTTCCTTCGTGGTCACCGTAAATTTCACCCAGCGTTCCGAATCACGAACAATATCTGAGAGATCTGACACATTGAGCGAAGAAGTATCTGCTCCGGTATCGACTTTGGCGTGAAGAAGGATATTTTCCGGGAGGATTTGAACCTTTTCAATCCATCCGACAATAAGTTTTGGACTATAATCTAAAACCAATTCAGCGGTAGAATACGCTGGAGGTGTAAGAACCGCAAGACAACACAATGCCAAGAATAACCTTAAAAGTTTCAATGGATACTCCTTCGAACGCAACTTTGTCTGAAAAAAGTATTCTATTGAACGTTAATATTGGAGCCTTGGGCAGGTCAATTTAGTTGAAAATACTTTAGCATCAAAATTGCTTCGTGTGACTATACAGAATTTTTTAGGTTTATCAAGTGGTCTGAGGTCTGAAAGCATTGGTTTTTAATGGGAAATTCTCACGTATCTGAAGAAATAGTCAGAAACATTGATGTATTCTCACGTCGAATGAGAAGAAGGGCCGTATCCTTTCGTTTTAAGATGTCTTGTTGGCGTAGGAAGTCTTTAACCGTTTGCATGGATGTTTGATTAATGTCTAGGATGACATCGCCTTCCTCTAATCCTTGAGTGTCTGCCAAACTTCCCGGGGTGACTGTGCTGACGAGAACGCCACCCTTTCCCTGTACAAAATCCTTGGGAACCACCTCAACGGTCACGCCACCCAAAATGTGAACTTTATTGACCGGCTTCAGTTGAGGCGGGGAGCGTGTTTTGAAAGGAAATTCCCTGATTTTTACCGTCACGTCTTTTTCTTGTCCATCACGGAAACGTGTAATCGTGACCTGGGTGCCTGGTTTAGTAGTTTCAACAACGGCTTGGAGTTGTCGTGGTTCGCTCACTGATTTTCCTTGAAAGGATCGAATAATATCTCTACGTTGAAATTGAGCGCGATCTGCTGGTCCATTGTTCGCCAATTCTGTGATAACCACACCTTTGGCGATTGGGTCGTTGAGTTGTTTAGCGATAGCTGGAGTTAGCTTCTGTGTGGCGATTCCCATCCATCCACGAATCACCTTTCCATGTTGACGTAATAACGTTGAGATTGTGTTGGCCAGTTGGCTTGGAATGGCAAAGCCAATTCCCATATTGCCATGGCTTTCACGGAGTAACTCCGTGGTGATTCCTATGAGCTCACCTTTAAGGTTGATAAGCGCTCCACCGGAAAGACCTGAATTGACGACGATATCGGTTTGTATGAAACTTTCGTAGTCGATGACATCGAGACTTGCATGTCCCACGGCACTGATCACACCCATCGTCATGGTTTGGTTCAGTCCAAATGGGTTTCCGATTGCCATCACAATCTCGCCAACTTTGACATCGCGTGAATCGCCCCAAGTCAGTGCAGGGAGATCATTCGCGTTGATTTTCAAAACAGCAAGATCAGTTTTAGGATCTTGTCCGACGACTTGTGCTGGAATTGATCGTTTATTATCAAGTAAGACACGTATATCATATGCCTGGTCAATAACATGATAGTTGGTCAGGATGTACCCATCTGAACTGATAATCACTCCGGAGGCAGAGAATCGTCCAGGACTCTCCGGGAGGGGGATTTCTTCGTCAGGAACTGTATCGGGGTCGAAATATTGTTGAGGAAAAGGGTTATTGAAGAAAGGAAAGGGTTCGTACAGGCCGGTCTTATCCGTCACGTGAGTTTTCACCGTGATATTGACGACCGATGCATGTGCCTTCTGCGCGACCTGCTTCAACGCGTGGGAAAACACCGATGCCTCAAGGATGGATGTTTTCTTGTCGACTTGTTCCTGCGGCCGTTGAGATTCTGATGCGAATGAAGTGTCTTTTGATAGAAAGGGTATCGTAATCAATGTGAGTGCGTAGACGAGCATAGGCACAAGTCGAGTAACACGATGCAATATTTGATACGTCTTTAAGAGTGTCGTGGGCCTTACGATTTCATTCATTCCTTCCTCCACAATATTCATGATCACTTTTGGGTTACTTCAAACTTCCTAGGTGTTAAGTCATCTGTAGGCTGAGCAAAATCTATTCCACAATTTCTATTTGAAATCTTGACGCATAGTTGTCATTAAAAGTAGGTATCTGCTGACAATGGCATACGTTGAGTTTTGGCCGCAGACAAGTTGTCTGTGCGCGGGACAAGTTGTCTGCTTCGTAGAGGATGAGTTCATTAGGGAAAGAGACGAATCTCTAATTTTAAGGCAGTTTTCTCGTAATGGCCAGAGTGAAATTTCGTGGGAAGCGTTAGGTACTTCCCTTGCATTGTCTATATGGTCTCATGAGTAGAATTTTATTGAAGGGACTTTTTCCCTTAATCACTCGGGAAGGATGAGCTATAGTCGGTTCAATTAACTTCCAATGTTTGACGTGGGTCATGACGCTGAGTGACTCGGATACCTTTGATGCTGGCATTAAAAAGATTATTATGTCCCTATTTTCGATTGTCCATCAGTCACGCTTGGTCTTGGGATCGATCGTATCCACTGAGGCCATCTATGATCACCATATTGAATGACCAGAGAAATCCTCAGTCAAGGTTGGACAGAGAAGACCAGTGGGGCGTTGAACGTTCATGGCCTCAGCACACCGCTAAGGCCATCTATGATCACCATATTGAATGGCCAGAGGAATCCTCAGTCAAGGTTGGACAGAGAAGACCAGTGGGGCGTTGAACGTTCATGGCTTAGGCCATCTAGGATCACAATATTGAGTGACCCTAGCGATTCTCAGTAAATATTGAACCTACAAAGCCTGTGGAGCGTAGATCGTTCGTGGCCTAGCACCTCTTGGACCTTATTGGGATTCGCTATAGATGCCACCATAGGCGAGTCATGAGACTGTGTCTCCCTGGTTGATTCGTCCCTCATCTATTTTTAGATATGCCTAACTCGGGTGATGTGGACAAAAGGCGTGGTATTTGACAGAGTGAAGAATTCAAGACGATTGATGAAGCTTTCTGGCAGTAAAAATAGGGTCCATTGCAGGCCACGGGAGGAAAATATTCGAGATGCCACACAAGATCTCAAGCAACGAAACGAAGAGCTTTCCCAAGTGAATGAACGTTTGGTGGGAGATCAACGGGAGTTGCTGAGACAGCAGCGTTTGGCCGTTCTTGGAAAACTCGTAGCAACAATGGCTCACAAAATCGGGACTCCGTTGACTGCGATTTCAGGACACCTTCAACTTTTGCTGGAAGATTCTCAACTTTCGCCCGAAGTCCAACAGAGGGTTCGTATCATCTTTCAGCAAACGCACCGACTGAATACAGTCATGCAAGATTTGTTGAATTTTGCGAGAACTCCGACATTGTCACTTGAGCCGGTTTCCATTCCGCAATGTTTAGACCAGGCCATGCAATTGTTTCTTCCAATTCTTGAAAAGCAGGGGATTCAGCTCAAGACTCATTATGTTTCATCGTTGCCGCTTTCGAGCGCTGACTTCCCCCAGATTCAGGAAGCCTTCAATAATCTCATCGACAATGCTATTGATGCTATGCCTAACGGTGGGCATTTGACGGTAAGTGCATGGCCACAACATGGGCCAGGAACTCTTGACCACGAACCAGGAATTTGTATTGAGATTCGTGATACAGGAACAGGGATTCCTTCCGAACTGCTTGAATCGGTCTTTCAGCCTTTTTTTACCACCAAAGGTGTCGGTGAAGGAACGGGGTTGGGGTTAGCCATTGCCTCGGAAATTGTCCAACAACATAATGGTAAGTTGACGGTGCAAAGTGATGCGGGAAACGGCACAAATTTTTTAATGTGGCTTCCATCATGGAATGAGAGAACCTCATGACACCGGCTCGCGTCTTGATCGTTGATGATGACGTAGAAACCTGCGCTTTACTCCATGAAATTATGGAAAAAGAGGGATACGATGTGTGCATGACCCATGACGGTCAAACGGCATTGGATCTCATGACCGGTAAGCCTCCTGATGTTGTCCTCAGTGATATTCAGATGCCGGGAATCAATGGCATTGAATTGTTGACCTCCATTCACGAACGACAGCCGGAGATACAAGTGATCCTCTTAACAGCTTACGGATCATTGCATACTGCTGTTGAAGGCATTAAGGCTGGAGCCTTTGATTATTTGAGCAAACCCTTTGTTTTAGATGAAATCCGAACAGTCGTTCGTCGCGCCTTGGATCACAAGCGGCTGGTTGGAGAAACGTGGAGTGTTCGTGAACAGACTCTACCATCCAATCCTTTGAATAACATTCAGGGTAAAACTCCGGCGTTGGTGGCGGTGTACAAACTGATCGCCCGTGTTGCCCCAACAAACTCGACGGTATTGATTCAAGGAGAAAGTGGAACTGGCAAAGAGTTGATTGCCCGTGCCCTCTATGCCAATAGCTTACGCAAAGATGGTCCTTTTGTGGCGGTCGACTGTGGAACGTTAGCGGAAAACCTCTTGGAAAGTGAATTGTTCGGACATGAACGAGGAGCCTTTACTGGCGCGATTTCCAGCAAGAAAGGATTACTGGAGTCTGCTCAGCACGGGACCTGCTTTTTGGATGAGATCGGTGATATTTCCCCGGCGCTCCAAAGCAAATTGTTGCGTGTGATTCAAGAACATGAAATTCGCCGAGTGGGGGGAGTGGAGTCCATTCCTGTCGATGTACGTATTTTGGCTGCGACCAATAAGAATTTGAAGAAGTTGGTGGAAGCCGGAAAATTTCGTGAAGATTTGTACTATCGATTGAACGTCGTGGCGATGACATTACCTCCTCTTCGAGATCGCCTTCAGGATGTTCCGGAACTCGTGGACTTTTTTCTTGCAAAACATGGTCGGACTGGTTCGACGCCAGTTACCGCTGTCAGCTCTCAGGTGATGGAGCTGTTGATGCAGTATGATTGGCCAGGGAATGTTCGTGAGCTTGAGCACACGATTGAGCATGCCGCGGTTTTGGCGGGACAGTCAACAATCCTTCCTCAGGACTTGCCTGAAGTAATTACTTTGTCACACGCGAAAACCACCGTTCAGAATGGATGGAAGACTCTCGAACAACTTGAACGGGAGCATATACTTCAGGTCCTTGAAGCTTTCGGAGGTGATGAGTCTCGTGCCGCTGAGGTTTTGGGCGTGCATCGTAAAACGATTCAGCGTAAGCTGAAAGAATACGGCCTACTATAGTTTTTCCCAATTCGTTAACTATTCAGATTCACTTTCTCTCTCTTCAATATTTCCTTCCCTCCATTTCATAAATCAACACGTTGGATCAGGTTTGTCGCGAAACTTTTTTCGCGACCTGGACAATATGTCCAAACTCTCATTTGAGATTGTGTCCCCTCTCATCGTCATTTGCGGAAATCCCTAATATTTTAAAGGCTATGAGTTGTGTGGATGGCATGATTTCAAACGGCGCGTATTATGCATGTCCCCTGGTCGAGTCTCGTATGGTGGCATAAATTTTTTCGCAAGAGGAGAGGGAGCAATGGGTAGCGGTTCAATGCTGCATGGAGAAGTCCTTGATGTGAAAGGGCATGATTACCTGGTTCGTTTGGCAGACGGGAGCACCAAATTATTATATACGGACAACCGCACCTTCGGTAATGGTCCAGCCCATCCAGGTGAAGCCGTTTTAGCTTGCCTTGAAAACGATGATCGGATCTCGGTGTTGACTCGTGTTTTTTGGATTCCTATGACTTCCAAAGTCATCGTCCAACAATGAGTGAGTCGTATCAAAGATGGCACGGATTATCATCGTTGTTTATGCTGTCTGTCTGGATATCGTTATGACCGTCATCCCGTATGAAATACCAAAAGTACGGAGATGACTGAAGAAGATTCGCGGCTGAATCTTCTTGGAAGAGTTCATTCCTATTTAAGACTTCTCACTGTATTCAGTCCCTAGCCATGCGAGGCCACGACCTCGAGCAATGTGGTCAGTCCAATAGATACGAGAATGCAGAACGAAGAGACATTAGAATGTCAAACCCTATGAGTGAGGTGGATCTTTCAATTGCGAGTTACTGTCTAGAATGATAGATGTTCCGTTTCATAAGCGAATCGTCATTGGTATTGAAATCGAGGCCTATAGTATTAATGTGGCTGATCATTCAATTGGCCGACGCCTCTCACGGCCCAAACCAGGCACATCGGAAGATGGGGAACGTTTTACGAGGGACGCCTCTATTGGAAGTGAATATAATAGTCGTCCATTTCAGACTGTGCGTGAGTCATTATTTCTTTTGAAAGCCGGACTCAGAAAGTATATGCGGAACTTATACCGCAGCCGGGACGAGGAGCTGGATTATCGAATTCCTTTGTTAGTCGGCGGGTGGACAAATCGATTTGCCGGAACTCATCTCCATATTTCACTCCACCAGAAGGCCTTGACGCAATCAGCCGCGTCCTCGCTTGCCCGGCACATTCATGATCAGATTCCATTCTTCATTGCCTTGGGAGCCAATTCGCCGATCTGGAATAGGCGTATGACAGGCCGAGCCTCGAATCGTGTTCTTCGAGGAAGCAATATTCATTTCGTTCCAGGGAAAAAAGGACAATTGACGTCGATTAATAACCAAGAACTGGTCTATAGCCCTGGCCGTAAAACGAAGCCAGCAACTTTGGAACTTCGCGTTCTTGATTCCAATGTACCGGAATATATTGTGGCAGCATTATGTTGTCTGAAAGCAGTTTGTTTGCGATGGTTGCGGGGCCTTCGAGTCGCCAATAGTCTGACACATCCCGAATATCTGCAAGCCCGTATGGACACGGCTACAAAGGGATTGTGTTGCCACATTCCTTGGCGAGGAGATTGGCTTCCTCTCTCGGATTATCTTGACCGTTTCCTTTGGGAACACCGAGAGGAATTTGAACTGATGGATATTCCTGATGAAATTTTCGAAGTGCTGCGTCTCCTTAAGTGTGGCTATAACGGCTCTCGACTGCTTCATGATGCTGTGCTGATTGCTCAACACGAACATCCCCAGACATGGCAACGACGATTTGCGAAACGTTATCAAACGGGCTTGACCCACCTGCTAAGCGGCAATACTTTGCATGATTTTGCTCAGGAACTGCGAGTCCCTCTCCCGAATACACAACGCGTATGGTTGGGACGAGAACGAGGGTCGATTGATGAGTAGACGACGGTCCGTTCCGTTAATTGGTATTACCTGTGAGGCTGTCTCAACGCAACAAGACTTTGCCGACTATGATTTATTGTGTGATCACCGGTATAGCTTAATGGTGACCCAGGCTGGGGGCCATCCCGTCTTGCTTCCGATTGCACATCGGAAATCGTTGCTCCATCGCTATCTGGAGGGAATTGATGGCCTGGTAATTGTGGGTGGGGATGATTTGGATCCTCATTGGTATGGAGAGCATCCCAAGCGGATAACAAAAGTTGCGTTTCCCCAACGTTCGGAATTTGAGGCCTGGCTCTATCGAGCAGGGCGACGACGAAAACTCCCAATGTTTGGGATTTGTTACGGTATGCATTTAATCAATGTGTTGGAAGGCGGTACGCTGTATCAACATTTACGAGCTCCACGCTCTGGCCCTCGAATCGACCATCAAGGCCGATACAGTGGTGTACATGACGTGTCAATCCTTTCAAAAACTCGTTTAGCTCGGATTCTTGGGATTGGTCAAAAGCGGGTGGCGACCGAACATCATCAAGGCATCCGACTGCTTGCCAAAGGGTTTATTCCATCGGCGATCGCAGCTGATGGCATCATTGAAGCAATGGAAGATCCCACGGCTCCTGAATTGTTTGCTGTACAATGGCATCCTGAGCGCTTGCCGAAGAGTCAGGCCACGCATCGGTTGTTCAAAGCTTTTATTCGAGCCTGTTCACGGTACCAACAGAATCGTGAGACCTAAGGCCGTCTTTCGGAGTACAGGAATAGGGGCTGTCGTAGATGAGTTATAATCTGCACCACTTTTTCAGGGTGATAAATTGTTGATGATGCGACCCATAATTAAATCTGAATTCCGATTCTTTCAAGAACCAGTAGAATTGTTTGGCCGGAATATCGTTATATTTGCGTCACACGCGTTTGGCTTGGTTCCAGAAATTCTCAATCCCATTGATATGATTTCGTCCTTCTGCAAATACGGCGGAACGATTAATCCGGTAATGTTTGAATTCGGAGATATCTAAGGCATTGATTGTATGAACGGTAACTATCGGTGTACACAATGCTATCAGGCTGGATTTTACTGCGAATGATTGGCGTCAGTGTGTCAGTGCGTGTGTTGTCAATAATCTGGGTATAGACCTTCCCACCCCGCTTCAGAATGCCGAACACCGGAACTTTTCCTGCCGCCCCTCGTACGCGCTTGCCTTTTCGAACTCCTCCAAAATAGCTTTCATCTAACTCAAGGGCACTTCTAAAAACTTACGAGTTGACTTGGGTGCCCTGGAGTTATATTTAAAAGTAGTGTTTGGGTGAGTTGAAAAGACGCGGCGTCTCGGGTTGAAATGGGTGTTGCGAAACATCCTCAACTCAACCACAAAATAGGAGAGACGCCACGATGCAAAAGGATAGCAAACCACAAGTC
>BQIU01000128.1 GCA_021603905.1 Nitrospirales bacterium | reverse complement strand
GGGCGGAAAAACTGAACCTCAGGCCGCCGATTATTTGTATCGTATGATCCCGGTCATGGAAGTCTTGTCCTCCCTTCAGCCTGGTGATTTTGAAAACCGTCGCCGTTTAGGCATTGCCTATCAATGGACAAACGATCAACGAGCCTCAATTTCTTCACCACAAGAATTGCTTTCCGAGATTCCTGAAGATGAGAAGGAACTTCGGGCGAAGTTACTCTTGGAATTAGCATGGTCACGGATAGGAAAAGTTGCCTGGAATCGTCATTTTGATGATCCTGATTTAACCAAAGGCTATGAAGAAGCCAGCACAGCGCTTGAACTGACAGAAGACCCGTTAGATAAATTTACTGCAGCCTATGCCATGGCTTACAGCCTGGCGTTTCGCGTCCCACTCGATAAAAAGTCCATGGTCGACCTCTTAACCAAGGCCCGTGAGTGGTTCGATCAAATACCCGGGGCCACACCTGAAGCCTGGGCCTATATGCTTCAAAATGATACGCTCAAAGGATTTGTTGCGACAGACCCTAATTTTCAATCACTAGTCGCCGCAAAATAAATTTCCCGATTCATCGTATCTTGAAAACAGATACTGTCGAAAAACGGCCCACTCCTAATAGTAGGTGGGCCGTTTTTTTGTATGGATGGTCTTGAATAGGGTAGAGTCTCTCCTGAGATAGTAATTAGAGCGAATCAAAATAACTACCAGGTGACTCATACGAGACGATCATCGCGTCATCAAACACTTCAAACGTTGGAAGTTAATTGAATCGGCTATAACTGGAGTCATAGTGGTGGAACTGGACTTTAGAAAAAATCCCGGCATCTTGAGCAACATGGTAGACGTGATGGCCGATGGTGTGTTTACGGTAGACGCCCAAGGTCATATTGTCGCCTGGAGTGCCGGCGCTGCGCGGATTACGGGGTATTCCAGCCAAGACGTTGTAGGACAATCCTGTCATGTTCTTGAAGGACAGACCTGTAAAGGCTTTAGTAAGCTCACAGAGTTTTTGGAAAATCCGACTCCCTATCCATGGGGCATCTGCAATCAAGAATGTAAGGTGTTAGGAAAGGACGGCCGCGAGCTGTATCTCTACGGCAATGTCTCCGTCCTTCGGAATGAACAAGGCAACGTGGTGGGAGCTGTGGGCACGTTTACCGACTTAACCTCGTTCATCTTGAGCAATGAAAAGATTGCGGTGCTGGAGGAGCAGACAAGGTCTCGAGATGCCTTTCAACAACTTGTCGGAAAAAGCCAAGTCATGCAGGAGGTCTTTCGTCGACTCCGTCTCGCCGCGCAAAGCGATGTCTCCGTATTAGTCACTGGCGAGTCGGGAACAGGAAAGGAACTGGCAGCTCGAGCGATTCATGCGCTCAGCAGTCGAAAAGATCAGCCGTTTTTTGCCATTAATTGTTCAGCCATCCCTGAAACTTTGTTGGAAAGCGAGCTATTCGGCCATGTCAAAGGGGCTTTCACGGGTGCCATTCGGGACAAAGCTGGAGTGTTCCAAGCCGCGGACGGGGGAACATTATTTTTAGATGAAATCGGCGACACGAGCCCACTACTACAACTCAAACTCCTGCGTGTTTTGCAAGAAGGGGAAATCCGTCGAGTAGGAGATGAGCGTGCCATCAAAATTAACGTACGACTCATCACCGCAACCAACAAAGAGTTGAAGCAAGCACTCGCATGCGGCGACATGCGAGAAGACTTCTACTACCGCATTCGCGTCTTTGAGATCACGATGCCTCTTCTCCGGGAACGGAGAGAGGATATTCCTTTACTGACAAACCACTTCATCGATGTGTATTCCAAGATTTACTCACATTCCGTCACCGGCATGGCTCAGGATGCCATGCAACACCTCGTCAAATATTCCTGGCCCGGAAACGTTCGGGAATTACGCAATGCCATTGAACATACCTTTGTCACCGTCGAAGGGGATTACTTGACCCTTCTTGATCTCCCATCTGAAATTCGACTCCCTGCCTACCAAACCTCCACTTCCCATAAAACAGCGACGTCTCCAGTCTCATCGGAACTTGAGCAAGAACGAAATCGAATTCTTTCAGCACTCCGCGAAACCAATGGACGAAAGCTCGAAGCCTCGAAGTTATTAGGAATCAGTCGCGTCACTCTCTGGAAAAAACTTCAAAAATTCGGCATTCATTACGAACCAAAAATGTAAAAAGGTGTGCCTATACACCAGTAATTCAACAGGTAAATGGCGGTATGGCCAATCTGTAAACCTAGGTTAAAACACCTATCTCCATCTTTTCACTTAGTTTCCATAACAGTAACGCGTTAAGTTAACGCATTAACATAATGATGTTAACGTCATTATTATCGTTATAAAAATATATTTCATAAGATATTGATTTTAATAATATATAACAAAAATAATCTGAATGAAAATTTGGCATACACATTGCTCTCTTTTTAGGATGGAACTCGCATATACACAAAAGGAACAAAGATATTGAAGATGACCGTAGCCGTGGAGAGTGAAAGCCTGGGAGAAGACACGAGAAAGACCGTAAACGTACTTTCAACATACTATCGACATTGAATGCAATAAAAGGAATAGAACATGGAAACCCTATCAAAACAACAAGACCTCTCCTTTCCAGAGGTGATCAATGATCATCTTTTGAACTATAAACCCACAACTCACACGAATCAGATTATCGTGGATGTCCGAACTCCTGGTGAGTTTGAAGAGGTGCATATTCCTGGGTCAATGAATATTCCCTTGACTGACCTAAAATCAGCCTTACCTGAATTAGTAGAGACAGCCAAGAACCACGAACTCATAATAGTCTGCCGGACTCAGAATCGCGTCAAGCTCGCCTATGACCAATTAGTGACCCATGGGATCAGTCATTGCAGCATTTTAGAAGGCGGCGTGACCCAATGGATTGCAGACGGAAAGCCAGTCGTCCGTGGGAAACGAGGGTTTTCACTTGAACAGCAGGTTCGTCTCATTGCGGGAATGATGATTGTTTGTGGAGTCGTCTTGAGTGTGTTTGTGAGTTCATGGTTCTTACTCTTACCTGCGGCGGCTGGCATTGGACTCATTCATGCTGGCTGGACAGACTCCTGCTTGATGGGAATGCTGTTGACTGTATTGCCATTCAATCGCAAAAAAATGCCAACAAAAGAGCAGCCTGTTCTCAGAAACAAATATTAAAAAGTCGGAAAATGAAGGGATAAGGAGGATAGATCATGAAATGCACACGATGCGAAGGCTTAATGGTGTTTGACCGATTATATGGGCCGGACGAGGCTATCTTTGACTTGCCAATATGGCGTTGCCTGAACTGTGGATCGTCCGTTGATCCATTGGTTTTACAAAAAAGACTAGCTGAAGCCAAGCAACTCAAATCAGTCGAGGAAAATGTGGCGTCATCGTGATTTGGGAACATTGATGGAAACAATTATACTCTTTCCAATGTAACCGAGGGCCGGATAGGTTTCATTTATCAATTAAAGGAGGTTGCGATGCGTCGATCAATTCGTTCAGTCATGTATCTCTGTGCTCTAAGTTTTTTGGCCATGGGCTGTATGACGACACCTGCCATGAGTGGGGAAGGTGGGCCAACCGATGGATATGATATTCATATCCAGGCTCCGCATATGATGGCGGATGGTACCGTCGGTGGACCGTACCATCATTATTGCAAAGGTATTTCAGATGAGTTGCTGCAATGTCAGCTGTATGAATCCACCGATGCCAACGCAAAACTTGTGGCTATTGAGTATTTTATCTCAAAAGAGCTTGCGAGAAAAAATGTCCCGTTAGTTCAATGGAACCGAGCCTTCCATGATCACCAAGTTGAAATCGACACCGGTCGCGTTCAAATTCTCGACGTTGACGATCCCGCCAAAGTCAAGGCCCTGGCAGAAGCTGCCGGCAAAACTGATGGCGTGATCATCCACCTCTGGGACAAAGACCAAGTGGTCCCAGATGGAACCGTCTCGATTCCCACCTCGCTTGGTCACGTTTTTCGTACAGAATAACCGCACGACACAGGGAGAGCAGCAGAACGCTCTCTCCCTGTGTGCTCTCAAACACATTAATTAGTCAGGAGTACTCGTGATGCCTTGGACAATAGGAACGCTATGGGTGTGTGCTCTTTTGGCTCAAAGTCTTTGGCCAATCAGCAGCGAAGCCGCCAATCCAGACGTGTTGAAACCCAGAGTGCCGCAGGATCAAATAGTCGAAGCTCGATCCTGGCAGAACCCCTTTTCATCATCGCCAGAAACGATTGCACAAGGGAAAAAGATTTTTGAGGGAAAAGCCTTCTGCGTGACCTGTCATGGCCGTGACGGAAAAGGCTTAGGCAAGATACCGGGGCTCGTCGGAAAACTGCCACGAAACTTCACCGATACCGCCTGGCAAGCCGCTCGCACAGACGGTGAACTATTTTGGATTTTAAAAAATGGAAGTCCAGGAACAGACATGGCTCCGTTTATCCCGTTGGTACTCACAGAGAACGAAGCCTGGCATGTTTTATTATATGTGCGATCATTTGGCAAACAATAATGTCGTTAGCGGGGGTTAGTCATGAATATGATCACCGTGCTCTTCCTTTCAACCTGGCTACTCGTCAGTTCCTATGACCCTGCGTCAGGGTTAGCCGCAAAGACGTTGCCACCAGAACCTGATGAAGAGTTACGTGTGGACGAAATTTATGATCAAGAGTCTCGCTTGTTTCTCTCACTTTATTCTCTTAAGGGAAATGGAAAAATTGATTGCGTGAGCGGGCAAACGGTCCAAAAACATATGAGAAGCACCTACGGCAATCCGGTCTACTATTTCCTGGAACATCCGTTGTTCTATTGGTGGAACCACAAGATGTGGAATGATCCGCGGCTTGATGGCGTCAACGGCAATGAATTGATCTATCAAGAAAACACGGAATTTGATATCACCCGGTACAAGCCCTGCGTGTTTAATGGACAGCCTTGCTAACAAGGTCCACATCTTCTCTTAGACAACACGTCATGAAGAGGAACCTGTCGACTGGTACAGTCTTGGTGTTTGTCGGACTGATGTGGTTAGGACTGGAGGAGCAGCAATGTTGGGCACACTGGTCGACCGAGATTGAAGGCGCGGTCTATTACACGGACGACGTGAGCCTCTTTTCTTCATCTCGCCGACTGGCCTTACGAGAGGACCCGACGCAGCCTGTCATTGATGTCACAGGCCAGGGGTCCGATGTGGTCTTCGAACCTGAGCTGACCATTGGGAACACCTGGAACAACCGAGTGGGAACCACGTCTCTCTCTATTCGCAGTCAAGGCTTTATTTTTGCTGAGCAATCGCGTTTCACACATGGAACATATGGGATCAGTCTTGAACAGACGTTACCGTCTGAGACGACGCTGAGTTTGAGGTATCACTACGGTCCAAATTTATTCTTGGGAGACAATGTGGATCGTCGATCGGAGAATGAGAGTCCGACCGAAGAACGAGTCACGACGCATTTCTTAGCAGGGACCATCGAACAAGAAATGGTGGACGACCTCACACTTCGTGTATTGGGACGCTATGGAGTCCGTCTGTACAATGAGAACTTTGCACATCGAGATACCTACTTTTGGACAATCGGGCCTCACGTGGATTGGGCACTACGACCAGGGATTGCGTTAACCGTCGGCTATCATTTTGAACGGGGACTGGCGGATGGACGAAACCAGCCTCAATTTCGCGATGATATTTCCTACATAAATCATTATGCCTCCACAGAATTAGAAGTGGAGGTGTATGAGCACACCACTCTGGAGTTGGCCTTGCATTACGAGCGGAACAATTTTACGAGTGACCTCACTGGCGATGAACGGAAGGGAGCCACGGAGGATGTCTGGCAAGGGGATATTGAGATCAAACACCAGTTGTCGAACGCAATTCAGATTAATGTGGGCTTCCAACGGTCACAGCGCAAGGCGAGTTTTGAGCCACGTACAATTATTGACAGCAATGTATGGATAGGTGGAACGTATCAATTCTAACTATCGGATTTTGGTAATGTAAGGAGGATTCCTATGATTTTCGAAGAACTAAATCCTGGAGCTTGTCGGAGCTATTTAATTGGAGATCAGGCCACCGAACAAGCCATCTGAGTCGATCCCGTGCTGGAACATGTTCAGGAGTATGTAAAAATTTGGAGAAAATGAAGCTTAAACTGACCCATGCTATTGACATGCATACTCACGCAGATCACATCTCTGGTGCAGCATCACTGAAAGATCAATTAGGGTGTGAGTATGTGAAGTATGCCAACGCACCGGCCAGGTGCGTCACTTTTCACCTTACGGACGGTTTCGAGTGTCATCTTGGGAACCATCGCGTCAAGATCTTAACAACGCCAGGTCACACTCAGGACAGTATTACGTTGATTTTCCCAGACCGAATTTTGACGGGAGATGTGCTGTTTTTAGACGATGCCGGAGCTGGGCGAGATGATCTTCCTGGCGGGGACGCAGGGCAACATTGGGACAGTCTTCAGCTTACCCGATCATCTCATAGTATACCCTGCTCATAAATACCGCCACCGCCAACCATCAACCCTTAAACAACAAAAAACCAGCAATCCCGTGCTGCAACCACGGTCGAAAAAGGCCTAAGTGGATTATTTGAATGGACTTCAACTCGGCCCAGCTGATTGGATGAAAAAAGATGTCCTTAAAGCGAACTATGCCTGCGCACGCGATCCCAAGGCTGCTTGGATTACCGTGGATGTTCCAGCATGTGAAGTGAAGGGAACATTAGCTCAAGGAGCCAATGATCAACAAGTTGCCGCGATTCCGGTCGATGGGGTTCGGCAAAAACTTGTGAGTTCGGAACCACCCGTTATCCTGGATGTGCGAAATTCAGAAGAATTGACTGGGGAACTCGGACACATTCCTGATGCAATCAATATCCGGTCAGCGTCCTTTCACAAAAATTAGAAGAAATAGAAGGGAAGAAAGAAAACGATATCGTGACTGTTTGAAAGAGCGGTGGGCACGCTCACATGGCTGCCCAGATTCTCATGCAGGCTGGCTTCCCATAAGTCCATGTCATGATGGGAGAAATGCTAGCCTGAACGCAAAAAGAGACATCGGGCTGAGAAAGACAACTACTTTAGCAGGTTTCAACGGATCTTCGTTTGATAGTGTTACGAATTTATTGGTTCCAATTCGGGAATCTTAAGAGATTTGACAGCTTTGCAAATGGCTTGGACGGCTTTTGGGCAAGTAAACCCTTTACGCCATGCAAGTCCAACATGTCGTTCTGGTATAGGGTCGGTGAATAGATTGCCTTGAGGAATTTCCCCTGGAATTTTTTCGTCACTGCGCTGCAGGGAAGGCTCGCAATGCCTAATCCAGAATGTACCATTTGGCGGATGGTTTCAAGAGAATTCCCTTGGATTTCTCCAGTATCCGATTGGCTGATTTCAGGACATTGTTCTAACACATGTCTGCGAAGACAGTGTCCGGCATGGGGAAGCAATACAGTCTCAGATGCCAGTAGGTCTGCTGGGACACGTCTTCTCTTTGCCCATGGGTGAGAGTTGGTGACCAATAAAGGTTCCGTGTTGAAACCCTGTGTCCTAATACCTGGCTCTTCGAAAGGCCATGCAATGATGATGACATCTAGTTTCCCGTTCTGCAATTTGTGTCGTTAATTCACGGTGAGATTTTCTTCGATCTCCAAGGGCATTGCAAGGGTTCTTTCTAGTTCTCCGGGGGGGGGGATATGCTCTAAGGTAGCAGAGTATCGAAGCACGTCTCCTCGGAGGTAGGAAAAGAAAAGCGCCAACCAGATAGCACGGAGGGTTATCATGAGGAGACAACGCATATCTCAAAAGTACGGAAAGGGGCTGGTGAGATTCGCCGTCGCTCTTGGGGATGATGGGGATGGCTTTGGCATACCCAGGATTTCGAGAAGAACACCTTTGTGCCAGTGGTCGTCGACAAAAGCTTCTCGACGATTATGAAAGAAGACGCATCAAAAAAACCAGAGGTGATGAAACGCCAGAATACACTGCTTGAAAAACGCTATGACTTAAGCAACCGACCGGTCAATGGCGTGACCATGTCAGGAGGCAAGTCCGTGCAGGAAGGCGTACGAGTCAAACTGTCGGAGGGTATAATGTGGGAAAAACTTGCTGAAATGAACCCCGAGGATATCCGCGAACAAGGCCTCTTTTCGAAAGGTTTCTTGCCGCTCCCGCAGGCCAAACACGAAACGGGTGGACAGATTTTCCCTTCAGCACAAATTGAAGCGATACAAGAACATGAAGGACGTTCTTTGGAACGATTCGACGTCGCGTTCGACCTACCCGAGCAGTTCTTACCGACGTTTCCGCCTCCCATTTATCTTAGCTCGCGACCAGACTTAGGCGATGTCTCTCAAGGTAAAGTGCTTAAGATTAAGAACTATTACGATATCATGCACGGGATTTTGACGCCGGTTCAGATGGAAGGACTGCGGCTCTTGCTGACTCCATTTCCGCAGCAGCAGTTTAATCAGACCGAAGATCGCAAAGTGAAAGAGCCAAGTCTGGGAGTGTCGTGTTTGGATTGCCATACCAATGGCCATACAAACGGCGCCTTTCATCTCAATCCTGACACGCGTCCGCAAGCCACCCGCTTCCGGATCGATACGGTGAGCCTGCGCGGTATGTTCAATCAACAAATCCATGGCTCCAAACGCTCTCTGCGATCAGTCGAAGATTTCACCGAGTTTGAGCAGTGGACGGCCTATTTCGATGGTGACCACGTGATTGCCGCCAAGAAAGGCGCCAATCTCCCTGACCGCTCGAGTCAAGTCGCGCTAATGGCCCAAATGCAAAATATGCTCGATTTTCCACCTGCGCCGAAATTGAATCTGTACGGCAAACTTGATCCGACGAAAGCCTCCGAAGAGGAGCTGAGGGGGGCAAGAGCTTTTCTTCGGCAAAGCCCAATGTGGAGTCTGCCATACAGCACCGTTCTATTTGAATGATAAAATGCACGATTTGCAAGTCGAGCGGTTCTACAAACCACAGATGGTGAATGGCCAATGGATTCACGCGGAAGGACCGATTAAAACCTTTACTCTTCGTGGCATTAAGGACTCCCCGCCGTATCTGCACGATGGGCGACTCCTCACGCTTGAAGACACCGTCGAGTTTTTTAACCTGATCCAGGGCTTGAAGCTGTCATCGCAAGAGAAAAAAGCGTTGGTGGCATTCATGCGCACGTTGTAGTGAAACATGAAACGTGACAGTGAGAAACTCACCTCGGAGTCCTCGGAGTCATTGTTATGAGCCATGCGTCATTCACTGTGCAAATAAATCCCTGCCGCTCCATGTGTTTTTTTTCCCTGATGAAGGAGAGAATAACGGAGCTGGAAAAATGATCTAACCGGAATTTGTGAAAGAGAAGAAAAATCTCTGAAAGTCCATCTCTAAATATCTAGACTCTTCCAAGTGCGCGAGAGCAGATGGCATAAGGTGCACTGACTCAATTGGATTCAGTAATTGCTAACACCTCAATTGAACCAATTTGATGGCGTACCCCTTAAAGAAGGCCTGAGATGAGCTGCCGAAGCCAGGGTTTTTCCAGTAGGACATGAGTTAGACATACGTCACACTTATCCTAGAAAAAAGGTGAATGGGAAATCTTTATTCATTCCGTTAAAGTCTGATGTTCTATAAGAATAACAACCGTTTTAAAAGCGGAGAAACTCGCAATGATTTTTAGAACCCTCTGCAAAAGTCCTCTGAATTGAGGGGGTTGGTCTCTCGAATAGTTTTTTGAGGTGGGCTTCTTGTTTCAGGTCCTCGTTTTGTTTCCCTTCACCTCCCGTTTCGGGGCTTGTTGACGCCGTTTAGCCTGG
>BQIU01000127.1 GCA_021603905.1 Nitrospirales bacterium | reverse complement strand
GTAATCCCCCCAGCTTCCCGATCTGTCACATGCGTTTGGCGTATGGCATCAAGCAATGAGGTTTTCCCATGGTCTACATGCCCCATAATCGTGACAACTGGAGCACGTGGCACAAGCTGCTTCTCTGTGGTCTCTTCGAGAACTTCCTCGAGAAGATCTTCTCCTTGTTTCTCTGCAGCTATTTCAATATTAACATTTGCCCCCTCCGCGATTAAGGCTGCCGCATCCAAATCCATAGGCTGATTCATCGCCAGAACGATTCCCATATCCATAAGTTTTCTAATCACTTCAGCCGGACGTTGCCCCAATAACTCGGAAAATTCCTTAACCGAGATTCCGGCATGAACTTTTATTCCCTTCTTTCTTGGCTTCGTGACTTCAGTGACTGAAGTGGATTGACTTGGCCGCGATCGCTCTTCACGTCGCAACGCAGGCAGGGGACGAAGGTCTTGCCACCGAGCAGCATCTTCATACTTGGCAGCGAAGAGATCGTCATCACGTTTTTTTCCAGATTTTTTAGGCTTTTTGATTTTCTCTTCAATGGGATCGGCAGCAGGTGATTTCTGAGCTTCCTTAGGTTCAGCTTTCACACTCACAGTGGTTGATTCTGGTCCCGTTGAAGGGTCGGACGTGTCGGAACTCTCCTTCGTCGCCTCACTCACTGGTTCAGTTTCAACAGCTAGAGGGATCGGGATCTCAGTGTCGGGCTCAGCCTGAGATACCACAATCGTCTCAGGGTCTAGTTCTACTGGACCGTCCACGAGTTGAGAGACTCCAGACTCTGCCTCACCACCGTCAAGCGTACTTTCATCAGCCTCTCCAACCGGCAAATCAGTAAGCAATTCTTCATCTTCGACTTTTTTCCGCTTAATGAGAATATGTTTTTTTTCGGGTTTTTTCGGCTCGTCAACCGCAGACGAAGACCCTCCCTGCCCTTTACTCTTCTTATTCGAACCGCCGGAAACCTTTCCTAACCCTTTTTTCCCTGACTTTTTAGAATCATCCAGGCCATCCAACGGCTTTTTTCCTTGAATCACTTCAACCGCTCGCCGAACACTTTCGTCATCCAGCGTGTTGCTATGAGAAGTCACCTCGATCCCCAGTTGAACCAACTCAGGGATAAGAACTCGACTTTCCATCCCTAGCTTTTTGGCTAACTCATACACCCTCATCCAGCAATAACCCTCATATCGTTAGACGGTTTCAGTTGTTGGCGCCTGCTCATTACTCGAACCCTCTGAATCACCAGCGTGGGTAGTTTCCTGTACGACGGCTTTCTCTCCCGAAGGTTCATCTTGGCCTAATTGTGCAGCGGTTTCTTCCGCGAGTGCAGCTTTAATATCTCGATCGCGTTCAAGTTTTTCTTTTTCGTATTCGGTCGCACTAATGATGTCAATCTTCCATCCAGTCAGTTTTGCAGCCAATCGAACATTTTGGCCATTCTTCCCGATTGCGAGTGAAAGCTGAGAGTCAGCCACCACCACCAAGGCAGCCTTCTTTTCCTCATCAATACCAACTTTTTCAATGGACGCAGGATTCAAGGCCTCACCGATAAAGACCCGAGGATCGTTCGTCCAGGGAATAATGTCAATTTTCTCACCACGAAGCTCCCGAACAATCGCTTGCACACGGGATCCTTTAATCCCCACACAGGCCCCGACTGGATCGACAGCTTTATCGCGAGAGGCAACAGATATCTTAGTTCGATCTCCCGGCTCCCGCACGACACCTTTAATCTCAACAATTTTCTCTGAGACCTCAGGCACTTCTAGCGCAAAGAGCTTGACGACAAACTGAGGGTGCGCTCTGGACAAGATGACTTGAACATCTTTCGGAGTCCGGCGAACTTCAAGCAGGTAAGCCCGAATTCGATCACCACGACGGTGTGCTTCTCGAGGAATTTGCTCTTGAAGAGGAAGAAGGGCCTCCGTCTTACCAATCTCAACAAGATAGTTTCGTCGTTCCTGGCCGAGTATGACTCCATGAACAAGATCACCCTGCCGCTTAGAGTAATCACGCTCAACCGCTTCCCATTCGGCCTCTCTGACCTTTTGACAAATGACTTGCTTCGCAGCTTGCGCGGCAATCCGGCCAAACTCTTCCATATCGATTAACGAGCCAATTTCATCGCCCATCTCCGCATCACTATCAATTAGGCGAGCCTCTTCAAGCGAAATTTCTGTACGCGCATCAGTTACCGTCTCGGCAATGGTTTTTTTGGAAACAATAGAGATTTCTCCTGTTTCGTGATCAACATCTACTTGAATGTTCTCACCATGGCCATAACGCTTTTTAGCAGCCGTCACGAGGGCCGATTCAACTGCAGCAAGAACGCGATCTTTATCAATGCCTTTCTCACGGCCAATTTGCTCGATCACGGCCATTAATTCACGCTTCATGTATCAGCTCCCGATCAAAGTGAATAATGGATAGACACCCAAACCATCTTGATATTGCGGTCATCTAAAATTCTATTTCTAGCCGACCTTTGTCAAACATTCCCCAATCCAAGGTGACGAGAGGTTTCTGAATACCCTTTGACGGCGTAGGCTTTACACAGATACCTGCGTCGGTCACTTCGTGTAAATGCCCAACAATAAATGAATTTTTCTTCTCAGCATTCAGCAATTTCACGCGTATTAACTTGTTTAACGCACGTTGGTAGTCTTGGCGATGTTTCAGGGGTCGATCTAATCCTGGGGAAGATACCTCAAGTCGATAGGTATAGGGAAGAGGATCAAGTACGTCAAGAGCTCGGCTCAAGGAATGATGAAGCGCCTCACAATCTTGAATCCCAACACCACCAGGCTTATCAATAGTTACACGAATGCAGGAGCCAGCTCCTTTTCCCAAACAACTAATTTCAACAAGTTCCACAGCAAGCGCTTGCGCCAACGGACTCGCAATCTGCTCAATCCGTTGCTCGACGCTGTGACCTGGAACCGTCATGCTCAAATACGAATAGATTCGCGCTCTATCCGCATACTCTAACTTTTCAATAGTTTAAGACCAAAAAAAAGTGGGCATTCGCCCACTCCACCTTCTGGGACCCTAGCATTTCTTCGATCTAAACGCAAGAGCCTATGCCGACAGTGAGGTTTGCAATGGGGATTCACATCATACATCCTTCATAATCGCCAGAAGCTCCATCACCTGGGAAGCAGTAGACATGCCAAAACTCAGAGTCTATCGCGAATCAAAATAAGTTCCATCTGAGGCATATCAACTAACCCCTCGCGATTACTCGTTGTCAAACATCGAAAGGTTATACCCGCTTGGATGTACTGGCAATGATTGACGTGTTCTATCACGTATTGGATATCAACATTGTACAAGTTGGCGCTTGATCTTTTCGGTATAACTGAAACGGCTATAGGAACTCCATAGGCTTAAGAGGACCCCTATGATAAACTGATTTTAAAGACATTCTTACTCAACATACACACTGTGATTAGACGTCCAGACCTACCTGGGCTCTCTCAATCATTAGGAATTTATTCGCTAGGAATCGTATGGGCAAAATCTTGTCAATCGCATCCGGAAAGGGTGGCGTTGGGAAAAGTGTGATTAGCAGCAATCTTGCGCTGCTCCTGACAAAACGAGGGAAACGGGTTATTTTAACGGACTTTGATACGGGTGGAGCCAATCAGCATGTTCTGTTTGGCCTGTTTCACCCAACTGCCACGATGACTGACTTCTTGAGTCACCGCCTGAAAACCCTTGAAGAGGTCGCACAACCCGTCAATGGCTATCACAACCTACGGTTGATCCCGGGAACAGGGGATACTCTGCGCACCGCCAACCTTCAGCATGCCAGAAAAAAACGACTCATACGCCACCTGAAGGAACTTGACGCCGATGTCATCGTCGTCGATGTCGGGGCAGGGACCCATTATCATACGCTTGATTTTTTTCTTTTAGCTGACCATCACTTGGCGGTTGCCACACCAGATCCAACCTCTGTCCTTGACCTCTATCGATTCATTAAACTCGCGGCCATCCGAAAAGTCCTGACCTCCTTTGCCACTCGCGACCCCGTTGCCAACGCGCTCCTTGACCGAGAATTTCAAAGCATGTCTGAAGTCTTGGAAGCGGTGGGGGAAACGAAGGAAGATGGACTCCCGACGGCAGAACAGGCGCTGAAAGACTTTCACCCTTCCTTAATCCTCAATCGGATGACGAATGGATCTCGGATTAACACGCTGCAGCTTCAGAGCCTTCTCAAGCAATATGTCGGAACTGACCTCACCTTATTAGGGAATATTCCCGAGCATGAATCAATTTCCCGTTCGGTGCAAAAATATTTACCAGTCGTCGACCTTGACCCTACTTCCCCAGCATCAATTGCGTTGGGACACATCACGGACAATATTGTCACAAGGCTCTAAAGTACTACAACGGCCCTCAGCTCTCCCTCTATCTCACATCCAAATAGCACAAGCAGAGAAGTCCGAGTTTTCAGAAATGGAAAAGTCGATCAAATGATCACGTGGGGGATACAGCGGAAAGGAAAGACAGGTGGACGTTCTGCTTATGACGGAAGACCTTTTGACAATGTGTTGAGCGCCTCAGAAAGACCGCCTAGCTCAGCGCCTTTCTTCTCTAGCTCTTCACGAATCACCCTAAGTTGTTGAGCGAGGCCATCTCGTTCTTGGCCAACGCGATCAGATTCTGCAAGCGAATCCCGATACTTTTTGATTTCAGCTTCAAACCCCACAGAAGCAGCTTGCGCGTCTTTCACTTCACGCCTCGCTTCTTCTAGGTCTTGGGTCAATCGCACAACCTGTTCTTGTGCCGCCTGAAAATTCGCTTGCGTTTCTTCGTGAGCTTCTTTGTTTGTCAAGAATTGTCGATGCAGTGAATCAATCGCCACACTCCATTCCCGTACAGCGCCAGCCGGTAACTTGGGAAGGGAAGGCAAGGGACCAGCTTGCCCCAGCTTTGTCACACAGGCTTCCAGCCAATCAACAAAAGCGGTCACGTCCCGAAAATTAAAATCATTCGAAGTCGAATGTACATCCTGGTTTTTTTCCTGAACAGGTGGAACGAAATGATCGGACTCATCAACTGGCTCATTATCAGTCGCTGTTCCCTCATAATGCTGCAGTAACACCGCCACACAATGTCGACAAAACGGCTTCTCATTGGAAGGGCATGAGCATTTCGTCGCCAAGACACCGGAACGTAACTTGATGGTCTGTGAATAGACACCAAACGTCCCGCTGACTTCGGCAGAAACCGATCCAGCGTCTGACTCAAGAATTTGCACCCTACTCTCAGTAAAGTATTGCTTGCCAAGCCGGTAGACTTGTCCGCCAACCACGGAATGAATCATATCGGGCTGGAGTTGTGTAAGCGTTTGTGCAGAACATGCGATACGATTACGCATAAGCTCCTCGCGGGCTTAAGATGGGACGTGATCTCTGCAGACAACAAGATTCCCAGGCATCACGTATACTCCTCTTTTTCATTGCTTCTATGCCCTCACCTTCAAAGAGTCATTTATTGTATCGGTCAATAGAGTTGAAAATTAACGCAATCGCACGAACACGAGAAGGTCTATTGTGCCTGCAGTAAAAGCATGAAAACATTTCCAGACCACATAACCACGTAACATGCCAAAACCCGCTTCATTCTTCACCAAGCATTATCTTGAAGAAGAATCAACCTGACGGCTGATCAACAATTATGTGTGAACAAGGCTATGAATCTATTATGCCTGACCACGCCCTCTTAGCCAATATACTTCAGGTTTTTCTTGCACTCATTTTAGAACACATTCCAGCTTAAAAAAACTGCTGAGAAACACTACATGTCCAATAGCTTCAAACCTTAGACTATATAGAATTCATCCACTAGACTCAGAGAGTCAACGCAAACATGTCATATTGGGAACTTCAAAAAACAAGATACGGTGAGAGAAGGGACGGATGTGAACGAGAAAGACCGTTACTCTTTGTCATGAAAATGGCCCAGTGCGGCATGATGCAACTCATGACCACAGACAGCAAAGTTCCATTTGGGACAATACAAGGTGTTCGTGGTGAAATCAAAAAATCCTCTCAGCGTTTTCAGAGAGGGCATGTTTCCTCCATGAGATGGCATGAATTGGACGCCGCTCTGCCCGGTTCGATTCTCCCACTCCTCATGTAAGGTTTGTTGATCGAGAAACACCACGTTGAGCTGTTGAAGTTCATACTCTTCTCGATATCGACTGTCCGTCGTACACCCTATTATTCCACCGCAGATCAGCAGCAAGAGCAGAAGACAACGTAATTGCATGACACGAGGAAGGACGGAATGAATTCGGACAATCGTTTGACCCTGAGTTGTGAAAACCATCGGCATGATTTACGTTCGCGGCGCTAGCAATAAAAGGCACACTGTTTGATGTTCTTGTCGGTTTCAATTCGCTGCTCCTTAAACCTGAACCAACATCTTGTTGAACAGGAATACGCATATTGATAATTTCATTGGATATTCTGCAATAACCCAGCACCTGGATATTTCAGAGTGACACGCCTATTTATTTACTGATTCCTACGGATGATCAGAAATTTTCAGTCGATTCAAAATCTTTGCAAAATATTCCGCAATAACTGAAGTGGAAATACGTATTGAAATGAGAGGGGAAGAAAAGAAACAGGCGGCTAACTGAGAATGATGGCGACAGCGAATCTAATACATTCCAGCTGCAACCTTGGCGATTGTTGTGTGATCCTGCGTAACCTCAATTGGTCACTGACGTTCAACGCGGGTCTGCTCCTGAGGTGTCGACTTGAGATCGCCAAGCCCGCGCGATTACTTATTTCAAACATGCGGAAGGTTATACCCGCTTGGGTTATAGCGAATACAAATACGTTCCAGCTCAACCATGAGGACTTTCAACGCGATATCCCATGTGTCAAGAGTACGAAAAATCATTGAATCGGCTATAACTGACAATGATTGACGTTTTCTATCACATATTGGATATCAACATTGTACAAGTTGGTGCTTGATCGTTTCGGTAGAACTGAAACGGCTATAGCTTTTCACTCTGCTTGATGAATCTCGAAAGTCGGCGAGGACGATCTTATTTTAAATACGGCCGTAAGCCTTGGTATTTCTGGCCTAACGTGTGCCCGTCCTTTTCCCACGCTTGCATAAAAGTTGAAAACCGGCGCTTGTCATAACTTCCCAACATCGAGGCTCGAATAACGAGCTCGCCGGTATCGGCCCAGAAAAAACGGGAAACCGAAGCATGTCGATTCAAGTCATTAATCAGCGACATTCGCGAAAGATCATCCTCTCCAGAATCACTCACCTCGGAACTGGACTGCGATTCGATGCCGGCAAAGGCCGACTGAACCATAATTCCATCCTTGAGCGGCACCAAGAGAAATCCGATCTTCGATGGATGCGTGACTTTGACCCCTTGCTGCATGGGGTTGCATTCATAACCCAAAAAATCCAGATGTTTGATAATGTGATCCTTCTCCTGCTCATCATTGCCAAACGCAAGTCCACTGCACAACACCAACGCGAAACATGCGACTGTCGACAAAAGAAAGAAAAATCCACGTAACGGCCTCATACAATCAACTCTCCTCAAACCTTTATCCGACGCCACAACCCTCATCGACGATGAGGGTTGTGGCAGTGACCTCTTCTTTATTCAACGAATGAGATGCATATTAATTGCTATTGAGGTTAATGGTGCCTCCGGTGTTCACCAAAACTGCAGCATCGTCACTGATAGCCAACTGATTGCCTGAAGGGTCAAATCCTTCTAGAGGATTGAACCCCGGTTGAACATTCACAGCACCCGAGACCCGCAACTCTGGAAACCCGGCGAATGGTGTTGTGCATGAACCAGTCGCACACACATTATTCGTCACGCTTAAGATATTGGGGTTCGCTGCCGTGCCTCCACTAAACTGCCCCAATGGACCGGTTAAGCTAAAGGCTCCCCCAGCATTGGTTTCAACCAAGGCTCCACCGGCAATCTCTAAGACACTCCCATTTTGCAAATTAAAAATGGCCCCGGTCACACTCACAGCACTATTCGCGCCTGACACACTGATCAAGGAGCCATTGACCGTAAGGCGACTCGCGTCCAAGGACACGAGTGCATCATTGGGCAGATTGGCCACTAAAGTTGAACCACCATTCACATCAAGGAAATCCGACCCCGTCGACAGCGTGCTTTGCACAAGCACGACCAACGGACTCGTCGCATCAAGAAGCTGTGCATCCACGTATCGACTTCCGTTCGACAGTGAAAGCACGCCTCCATTGTTTATCGTCACGTTGCTGGAAACCCCTTTCTGCACAATGGAAAGCATTTCGGAACCCATGGCCAGGGTACTTTGATTAACGGTCACCAACGTCTCATCGGCAACAATCGAGCTTCCGGCTAAGGTAACAAGCGTCTCAAAACTTCCCGTGCTCCCATTTTGCAGGTCAAGCAATCCACCATCGTTCACTGTGAGAATCAAGTCTGTTCCCGAGACTAAATTATCGAGATGGACCAGGTCATCGGCCGTCACCTGACTTTGATTATTGACGATGACAGCCGTGTCATTCAAGATTCCAGCACTCGCAGTTGTTCCGCTTCCTCTAATAATCGACGCAACCGACACATTCCCAGCATTCGTGACATCCAACACTCCCCCGGAATTGACGATAAAAGATTCGGAGAGTCTTGCCAGCACGCCTTTCGTGGGCAAACCCATCTCAAGCACACTGTTATCAACTGTCACAAATGTCTCATCGCTAGCAATATTTCGAATCACAAACCCAAAACCATTGGCAATAGTGACTTGACTACTATTCGTTAAGGCTAAAAATCCACCATTATTGATTGTCAAGTTCATATCTGAACTCCGCTGGGAAAATTTATCGATAGTCAACGTCCCTTGATCAACCGTAATGAAGGTATCCCCTGAAGTAATCGCATTTTGACCGCTGTTTGTCAGGAGATCACCATTGACGTTCAATTCTCCACCACTTTGAATAGCAAGCAACCCATTGGCCGTATTGAGTGCACTGCCATTACTCGCTGACACGACGGTTTCATTGACCGTCAGGTTACTTCCCTCAAGTACTTGAACCAATGCCGTGCTCGCAGTGACATCCAATGTGCTGTTCCCCAGAGTCAGAAGGTTTTGGGAGGCATTGAACTCACTACCGTCTAAATCAAGAAGAGAGCCTTCCATGGCTACATTGGCATTCGTGAATTGCGCGACATCGACTGACGCATTCACTGTCGAATCTTGGAGGGCAAGACCTCCCAAAATCGTCGATTGCTCAATGGGCGTATTTTGAGTGCGGATGCCAGCCAACAGAGAGCCAGTGTTATTGGGATCTTCAAATGCAGAAAGCAAATCTGACGAAACCGACGGAGAAATGTTCCCGACCGAAGATATGGGAATATTTGAGATATCGCCTGAAAAATTTTCTAACGCCAAAATAACCGGAGACCCATCACTAGAAGAAGAGCCATTTGTCGACGAAACAAAAGGTGTACTCATCCCCATCGTACTACCAGACAGGATGACGGTTGGACTTCCAGAACTAGACGGAAATCCGGACTCTCCAGGACCTGGCGGTGGCGGAGCTGGTGGTGCTGGCGGTGGAGCTGGTGGTGCTGGCGATGGAGCTGGTGGTGCTGGCGGCGGAGCTGGTGGTGCTGGCGGTGGCGGTGGTGGCGGTGGTGGCGGTGGAGGTTCTACTACCTGAGTTGTTCCGTCTCCAGACTGCCTAAATTCTGTTGTGGGAATACGATCATCTTCAACAATCACAGAGGGTGGTAATGTTGGTTCAAGGTTAGCCGCTGGGTCCGGCTCAAACAACGCAGCCACTAAGTTGTCAGCTTGCTGTTGCTGCGCTCCTACAATTTGCGTTTGGGCTTCAACTGGTGTTCCTGTGTGTTGTGGATTGGCTTGAAATTCTTGAATACGCCATGGAGCATTTTGATCTACAAACGGGTTGCTCACAGACTCTCCGATCACTTGAACACCCTGCTGGGCACCTAAACTCGTCTGCACAGCACCTGA
>BQIU01000126.1 GCA_021603905.1 Nitrospirales bacterium | reverse complement strand
CGTAAACAACACGCGGCTTCGCAGTTCTGGAATTTTGAAGATGTTTTGGAGGCTCGTGATGAGCCGTTCAAGCACGGCTGATCACCTTTACTTGCCCACCGACCTTCTCAATCTTCTGTCGTGCCGATTCACTAAATTTGTGAGCTTCGACAACTAAAGGATACCCCAACTCGCCATCACCGAGAATCTTTACCTGTGACCCTTGCCCTTTAACCAATCCAGCTTCGCGCATAGTGTCAAGAGATACAGTGACGCCCTCTTTAAAAGCCGATAAAGCCTTGAGATTAATGATTACATATGGGATACGGAAAATATTCGTAAACCCTCGTTTGGGCAAACGTCTTGCCAACGGCGTTTGTCCACCTTCAAACCCAGCCTGATTCTTAAGCCCAGATCTTGCCAGTAGCCCTTTATGACCTTTTCCAGACGTCTTGCCTCGACCTGACCCAGGGCCACGACCGATCCGCTTACTTTTCTTTTTTGAGCCTGGTGCCGGCCCTAGTTCATGAAGCCTCATGGATTCGTTACCTCAACTAGATGCTTAACTTTATTGACAAGCCCACGAACTTGATTCGTATCAGGACGTTCAACAATTTGGTGCATTCGACGCAACCCAAGGCCCATCAAATTGCGACGGATCTTTTGAGGGCTACCGATAGGACTTCGCTTGAGCTGAATCACAATTGTTGATGGAGTGCTGTCTTTACGAGAGGAAACCATTTCTTCACCCTACCTTCGGAAGTGATACTTCGTGCTCACCCTCTTGCTGACGTATGTGCCTGACTTCTTGAGGGTCACGAAGTTGAGTTAGTCCCTCCAAAGCTGCTCGAACAGCATTGAAAGGATTTCCTCTCCCTAATGTCTTGGCCACAATATTATGGGTTCCGGCAACTTCAAGAAGAGATCGAACTGCACCGCCAGCAATAATTCCGGTACCTTTTTTGGCAGGCTTGAGCAAGACGTGCTCTGCTCCAAAGTACCCATGCACTTCATGTGGAATTGTTTCATTTTTAAGCGGTATACGAATCATATGTTTTTTGGCATGCTCGACAGCCTTCGCAATTGCTGATGGAACCTCTGTGGCTTTTCCCTTACCAACACCAACCCAACCCTCTCCATCACCAACAACGACCAAAGCAGAAAATGAAAATCTCTTTCCACCCTTGACGACCTTAGCAACCCTATTGATCACAACTGGCTTGTCTCGTAAATTTAGCTCATCAATGTTTACACGCACTCAACAATACTCCTCTCAACAAAAGTCTGTTTTCCAGCAATCTCAATCGTACAAAGTAATTTTAAAATTCTAGCCCACCAGACCTTGCCGCATCAGCTAATGCCTTCACTCGACCATGATACATTCTACCAGCACGATCAAACACAACTTTCTGTATCGGAATCGCTTTTGCTCGTTCAACTAACAACAGACCCACCTTCTCGGCTGCCTGTCTATTTCCACCTGATTGAATATCTTTTCGTAAACCTGGATCACACGTTGAAGCTGACACCAACGTCTTGCCTGACTCATCATCAATAATCTGTGCATAAATATGATTATTGCTACGAAAAACACTCAATCGAGGTCGTGTTGGTGTTCCGGTTACTCGCTGACGAACACGAGCCCTACGCCTTACCAACCCCTGTCGCTTTACGATTGGATTCATGTTTTACCCTATTTTTTCCCTGCCTTACCGGCTTTCTTCCTCAATATTTCCCCTGCATACTTAATCCCTTTTTGCTTATACACATCGGGAGATTTCACTCTTCTAATTTTTGCTGCCACCTGCGTAACGAGACGCTTATCGATTCCCTTGAGCGACACCACTGTTTGCTTATCGACCGTCGCCTTCACGCCTTCAGGTAAGTTAAGCAAAACAGGATGAGAAAACCCGACATTAAACGTCAGGGATTGCCCTTGCACTTGCGCGCGATACCCCACACCGGTAAGTTCAAGCGTTCGCTCATATCCCTGGAGAACTCCCTCAATTTGATTCGATAATTCCGCACGCGTCAAACCGTGTAAAGCACGTAGCTCTGCACCACCGCCAGCACGTAATACATTCAGATGACCATCCTCAACTTGCGCACTCACTCCCGGAGGTAACGACCAGGTCAATCGACCAAGAGGTCCTTTAACCGCAACCTCCTTTTCACTAATTTTGACGTCAACTTGCGATGGAATTACTATGGGTCTTCGACCTATCCTAGACATCTTGCACCCTATTCATTAAATCAACAACACCTTGCCTTGGATCATTACCAGCCACCAAGAAACTTCCTCACCAAATATGACAAAGAACTTCTCCACCCACCCCCTGCTGCCGTGAGCTATGATCACTGAGGACCCCGCTTGGGGTCGTAAGAATGGCAACACCAAGCCCATTCATCACCCTTGGAATATCTTTTTTCCCAACATAGACTCTACGACCAGGCTTACTAATCCTTTTAATACCCGTGATATATGATTTTTTTTGACGAGTCGGGAAGTAACGAAGCTCAACCTCTAATACTTCATGGCCATCACCCGTAATTGACTGATATTGCTTAATAAATCCTTCGGCTTTAAAAATTTTCAGAATTTCTGCCTTCACTCGCGATGCAGGAATTATGACCTTCTCATGGCCTCTCGCACCAGCATTGAGGATTCGAACAAAAAGATCTGAAATTGGATCAGTCATCGACATTGGCTACACCCACCATTCCATCATAATTTGTAGACTCGTTTAACGTATATCTTTCTTCACTTAGCGTGACCACTACGGTAGTCACCAGAAACCAACAACATCACTACCAACTAGATTTTGTAACCCCAGGAATATCACCTCGTAGACTCAAGAGTCGAAAACAAATCCGACACATTCTAAATCGACGGAGAAACCCACGGACTCTCCCACATAAGGGACATCGGTTATAACATCTCACTTCGAATTTTGGTTTTTTTGCGGCTTTATTTCGTAGAGCAAGTCTTGACATGCACGTGACCCCTTATTTCGGCAATCATGAAGTTCTAAATGGCATACCCAAATGGGCTAACAAAGACCTAGCTTCATCATTTCGCTTGGCTGTTGTCACGATCGTAATGTCCATACCATGAATGGAGGTTACCTCGTCATATTTAATTTCAGGAAACGTCAACTGCTCTTTCAATCCCAAGGTGTAATTTCCATTTCCATCAAATGCTTTCGTCGACACACCTCGAAAGTCCCGTATTCTAGGCAGCGCAATATTCATCAAACGATCCAAAAACTCATGCATTCGATTCCCACGCAATGTCACTTTCGCCCCAATCGGCATTCCCTCTCGAAGCTTAAACCCTGCAATCGCTTTTTTGGCGCGCGTCATAACAGGCTTCTGACCGGTTATTTGCCTAAGCTCAAGAATAGCCCCCTCTAATAACTTGACATTTTGAACAGCTGCCCCCATACCGACGTTCAAGATCACTCGTTCGAGGCGAGGCACTTGCATCGCATTCCCATAAGAATAATCTTTGAGCATGGCGGGAACAACACGATCATGATAGATAGCTTTCAACCTCGGCGTATACGATCGACCGGATGATGAACTGCTGCTTGCCTTTTTATTTTCAGTATCTTGTTCGCTTTTCATGAGTTTTTATCCAATGGCTCATCCGGAGCCTTTTGATAAACCCGTATTTTTCGACCATCATTCAGTATCTTCATTCTAGTACGAGACGGCTTCTTCTCTGCTTCGCAATACGCCATCACATTAGAAATGGCCATTGACGCTTCTTTTTCTAATATTCCACCCTGTTTATTTTTCTGAGTAGGCTTGGTATGTCGCTTAACAATATTAATTTTTTCTACCATGACCCGACCCGCCTGCATGGATATAGAGAGAACCTTCCCAACTTTTCCTCGATCACGACCAGCAATCACCATGACGGTATCGCCTTTTTTTAACCGACACTTTCCTCGATCCCGAACACTTTGACTCACAACCAAACCTCCACTACGCTAAATTACTTCAGGGGCTAATGAAATGATTTTCATATATTTTTTCATTCGTAATTCTCTGGCAACTGGCCCAAAAATTCTGGTCCCAATTGGGTCGCCTTGCGCATTCACCAATACGCATGCATTTCGATCAAATTTAATATGAGAACCATCAACCCGCCGTCGACCTTTCTTTGTCCTCACAATGACCGCCTTAACTACGTCTCCTTTTTTAACCGAAGCCTTAGGGATAGCTTCCCTGACAGATACAACTATTAAATCTCCCAATGAGCCATACCGACGCTTCGTACCACCAAGGACATGAAAACATCGCACACTTTTCGCCCCTGAATTATCTGCTACATCAAGATATGTATAATTTTGAATCATAATGAGTCTCAATACGAATGAATTCTGATAGACCGTAACCTTAAGCGCTCCCACCCTTAGGAATGATTTCGGCAACTCTCCAATGCTTTTCTTTGCTTAATGGCTTCGAAGGGGATAGCCGAACCCGATCACCAACCTGACAGCGATCACTCTCATCATGCGCCTTAAGCTTGGTTATTCTTCGAACAATTTTCCCATACAGTGGATGAGCCACTTGACGAGTGACTGCCACCACCACGGTCTTAGCCATCTTATTGCTAATGACACTTCCGTAAAAGTACTTTGGCTTTTTTCTTATCGTAGTCATCATATGTTATTTAGCCTACCCTAGGGCTTGCCGTATCAGTACTTCCAACCATTGCACGTTGCCGAATAACTGTCATGACACGGGCAACATCATGTTTGGTCTGTCTAATACGCATGGGGTTTTCAATTCTCCCCATCGCAAGCTGACAACGAAAATGAAATAATTCCTCCTTCAACTGCTTGACCTTCGCATGCAGTTCCGCTTCTTCCATGTCTCGCAATTCACTCACATTCACAGAAATGACCCCTTATCACAAATTGATTTCACCGCGAACGACGAACTTCGTCGCAATCGGCAGCTTGTGGCCAGCCAACCGCAATGCCTCTTCTGCCACTGGACGAGTGACATCATCCATTTCATAGAGAATACGACCGGGCTTGACGACCGCAACCCAAAACTCTGGGTTTCCTTTTCCCTTACCCATCCTGACCTCAGCTGGTTTTTTTGTGACAGGTTTATCAGGGAACACTCTCGTCCAAATTCGACCTCCACGCTTAACATGACGGGTCATGGCAATTCTCGCGGCCTCAAGCTGCCGCGCTGTAATACGACCAGGCTCCAATGCCTTTAATCCAAACTGGCCAAGGGTGATATTGCCACCTTTATAGGCCTTACCTCGCATCCGACCCTTCTGGACTTTGCGGAACTTTATTCGTTTCGGTGCTAACATTCGCTATTTCCTTAAACCACCAATGAAAGTCAACAATACGGAGGCACGCCTAACGCCTTACAGAAACCCTAACGTGGAGTCAGCTTTTTCGATAGAAGGAATCGTCGCTTCTCCTTTAAATATCCAGGCTTTCACACCTATTATCCCCATGGCCGTCTTCGCCTCTGCAAAACCATACTCAACATCTGCTCGAAGGGTGTGAAGAGGAACGCGCCCCTCACGATACCACTCAGTGCGCGCAATCTCATTACCGCCCAATCTACCAGCACAGTAGACGCGAACCCCAAGAGCCCCAAGGCGCAAAGCCGACGCGACACTTCTCTTCAAGGCACGACGAAACGACACACGCTTCTCAAGCTGAGTGGCAATATTTTCAGCAACTAACTGAGCATCCAACTCAGGCTTCTTGATTTCTTTCACCGTAACATACACTTCATTACCGTATTCTCGTTCCAGTGATGCCTTCAGCTTATCAACCTCGGCTCCCTTTCGACCGATAATAATGCCTGGGCGAGCCGTATGAATGATTACCTTCACCTGATTGCCAGAACGCTCAATCTCAACCCTAGAAATCCCAGCGTGATAGAGCCTCTTCTTAACAAGACCTCGAATCGCTAAGTCCTGATGTAACAGCTTGGTGAAATCTTTCTTGGCATACCATCGGGAATTCCACGTTCGCGTATAGCCAAGACGAAAACCGAACGGGTGGGTTTTCTGACCCATCTTTACCTCACAACCTGCTGATTAGACATAAACAATAGACTGATCCTCAAGACACCGGACCCACAACGAGTGTAATATGACTGGTCCGCTTCACAATAGGATTAGCCCTTCCCATGGATCGAGCACGAAATCGCTTCAGCACAGGCCCACCATCCACATAAGCTCGAATAATCCTAAGAGAATCAGGTTCGCCCAATTCCTTCTGACCAGCATTCGCGACAGCAGATTGCAGCACTTGCTCGACGACCCGAGCAGCCGATCTTGGCGTATACCGCAAAAGGTTTAAAGCTTCCTGAGCTTGACGACCGCGAACCATATCCACGACTTCCCTAGCTTTCCGAGGAGTAATTCTTACATGACGCAAAAGAGCTCGAGCTTCTGACACAACAATTACCTCAATTCACAACTTGCGTTAAACATGAGCGTTCATTCAGCCAATCGACTACTTTAAGGCAGCACCCTTTTCGGTTCTTGCAGCACCATGGCCTTTAAAGAACCTGGTAGGAGAAAACTCCCCAAGCTTGTGGCCAACCATATTTTCTGTAACATACACTGGGATAAATTTTCTCCCATTATGAACACCGAAAGTATGGCCGATCATTTCTGGCACAATAGTCGACCGACGAGACCAGGTTTTAATCAACTTGGAATCACGTGAGTCATTCATCTTTTCAACTTTTTCTAAAAGATGATCATCAACAAATGGACCTTTTTTAACTGATCTAGGCATTTAAGATCCTCACTTACCTTTTTTAGACTTCCGCCGAGCAATAATGAACTTTGAGGACGGATTCTTCTTACTTCTGGTCTTGTACCCTTTAGTCGGAACACCCCATGGGGATACCGGATGAGGATTACCTTGACCAGCCTTCCCCTCACCCCCACCATGGGGATGATCAACTGGATTCATAACGACTCCACGAACATGAGGACGCCGTCCCTTCCAACGAGAACGACCCGCCTTCCCCACTGTAATATTTCCATGATCGCTATTACCAACCTGCCCGACAGTTGCCATGCACGTGCCCAGGATACGTCGCATTTCACCAGACACCAATCGAACTTGAACGTACGCCCCATCACGACCCATAACCTGAGCAGAAGAGCCCGCGCTCCGAACCAATTGAGCACCTTTTCCAGGTCGAAGTTCAATATTATGAACAACAGAACCCAATGGCATAGACATTAAGGCCAATGCATTACCTGCTCGAATCTCAGCCCCAGGCCCAGCATAGACACGATCACCTACCGCCAGCCCATCGGGAGCTAATATATAGCGCTTTTCCCCATCGCAATAATGCAAAAGAGCAATTCTTGCAGAACGATTTGGATCGTATTCAATACCCGCAACCTTTGCTTCAATACCAACCTTGTCTCGCTTAAAGTCAATCTTTCGATACAACCGCTTATGTCCACCTCCACGAAAACGCGATGTTACCCTTCCCCGATTATTACGCCCGCCAGACTTTGAAAGACTTTCGGTGAGACCCTTGTCCGGTCGTTTTTTCGAAAGTCCAGCACTAGACAGTGAGGACATTCCACGGCGACCAGGGGAAGTTGGCTTATATTCTTTTATTGACATTTCATCAACTCACACTGGTTTCAAAAAAGAAAACAATTGACATGACGCTAAGCACTCTCATACAGGTCAACCTTCTCACCTTCTTTAAGGGTGATAATCGCTTTCTTCCAATCAGGCCGCCTTCCGACAAAACGACCCTGTCGTTTTGGCTTTCCCTTTACATTCATTACATTGACTGACTCAACCTTCACCTTCAATATATCTTCAACCGCTTGCCCAATGTCGATTCTTGACGCCCTTCGACTCACGACGAAAGACACACAATTTTTGCTGTCACGAAGATTAGTAATTTTCTCCGTTAAAAGAGGACGAATCAAAATATCATAGGGATTCAATATCACGACCAAAACTCCTGAATTTTTTCGACTTCGCTTTGAAGAATCATCAACTTTTCGTATCGTAAAATGTCATAGACATTCAAATCTTCCACTTTACTCAACTTCACATCAGTAAGGTTACGGGATGCCCTTTCCAGAGAGACGTAATCATCACCCGCAACAATCAATATACTTCCAGATAAACCGATATCAGTTAAAACCTTCGCCAGATGACGAGTCTTTTGTTCCGGCAAAGATATACTGGAAAGAATCATGATATCGCCAGCACTAGCCCTTGAAGATAATGCTGAACGAAGGGCCGACCGATACATCTTCCTTGGCATCCGATAACTATAGTCACGAGGCTTTGGACCAAACACGATCCCACCATGACGCCAGATTGGAGAACGAACAGACCCCGACCGCGCTCGACCGGTATGCTTCTGCTTCCAAGGCTTCTTACCTGACCCAGCCACCTCTCCCCGACCCTTTGTCGATGAGGTCCCCTGCCGGAAGGAAGCACGCTGCATATTTACGGCAGCATGAAGAAGCGTGCGATCAACGGGAGTACCAAATACACGCTCACCCAACTCTACAGTTTTAGCTTGACTACCATCAGCATTCGTGACCTTGAAGGTTGGCATTTCTCCCTACTTCCCCTTACCCGTTATTTTCTTGACAATCACAAGCGAACCAATACTCCCAGGCACAGACCCCGATATAAACAATAGGTTTTCTTCAGGACGAACCTCAACCACCTTCAACCCTTGAACCGTCACCCGCTTATTGCCCATTTGTCCAGGCAATGCCTTATTTTTCCAAACACGAGACGGATAGGAGGCATTACCGATTGACCCTGGGGCGCGATGAAACATTGAACCATGGGTAGCAGGCCCTCCTGCATAATTATGACGCTTCATGACACCCTGGAAGCCCTTACCTTTTGACACACCCTGAATATCTACACCCTCACCCTCAGAGAAGATATCAACCTTAAAAAGGTCACCAACCTTACACTCACCAGTTGGCGAAAACTCTCGAAGATAGCGCCAAAGACGAGACTCCCTGGATCGGAAATGACCAATGTTAGGCTTGGAGAGCTTTTTCTCTTGAATCTCTTCAAATCCGACCTGAATGGCATCATAGCCATCCCGATCCTTTGTCTTCACCTGAGAAACACCACAAGGCCCAGCCTCAACAACCGTAACCGGCAACAGCCGACGCTGCGCATCAAAGACTTGCACCATCCCTAATTTTCTTCCCAATAAACCTGCAATCATACTAGTAACCCTGAATTTCTATATTTCTAATAGACAACAGCCAAATAGCGCCGACAATCAATCTCACGAATACTACAATTTAATTTCAACATCGACACCGGCCGCAAGATTCAATTTCATCAAAGCATCCATCGTCTCCGGCGTCGGCTCCATAATATCTAACAATCTTTTATGGGTCCTAATTTCAAATTGCTCACGAGACTTCTTATCACAATGAGTCGCACGCTGAATGGTAAACTTCTCTATGCGCGTCGGCAACGGTACTGGACCGGCTATTCTGGCACCACTCCGCATAACCGTATCAACAATTTCGCGCACGGACTGATCCAAAATGCGATAGTCGAACCCTTTTAACCGAATCCTAATTCTACGCTCTCCATTCACCGTGTCCAAACCCCTCTTTCCAGCCTCAGGCTAAGATTTCCGTGACCACACCAGCCCCGACCGTCCGACCACCTTCCCGCACTGCGAACCGCAGCCCCTGCTCCATCGCAATCGGGGCGATTAACTCACCCGTAAACGAGACATTGTCGCCCGGCATCACCATCTCCACCCCGGCCTCTAATTCCACAATCCCCGTCACATCCGTCGTACGGAAATAAAACTGCGGTCGATACCCCTTAAAGAACGGCGTATGACGGCCACCCTCTTCCTTCGTCAACACATACACTTCCGCCTTAAACTTCGTATGCGGCGTAATACTCTTGGGCTTCGCTAGCACCATCCCGCGCTCCACCTCTTCCTTCTTTGTCCCCCGGAGCAACGCCCCAATATTATCCCCCGCCTGCCCTTCATCTAATACCTTCCGGAACATTTCCACGCCCGTCACCACCGTCGTCTGCGTGTCCTTGAGCCCCACAATCTCGATCTCATCCCCCACCTTCACTTGCCCACGCTCCACACGACCCGTCACCACCGTCCCACGCCCACTGATCGTAAAC
>BQIU01000125.1 GCA_021603905.1 Nitrospirales bacterium | reverse complement strand
CCGAATACGTGCAACCGTAGATTCGCATAAATGGTGACGCCTAGCAGCAAGAACGACCTTCGCGCCCTCTTCCCCGAAACGCAGGGCCATAGCTTTCCCAATTCCACTACTGCTTCCCGTCACGATCGCTACTTTTCCATTTAAACGGTTCATGGTGTTCTCTACTCCACAAAAGTTGGCTCACAAAAAGTCGATATGCCCGCCTCGACACATCAGTTTCCTCGTTCCGTACTCCACTCTGTTGGCCTAGCATGAAATCTTAAAGGCGAACACTTGGGAACCGACACGATACAACATGCTAGCTTGGGTACCGCATGTAATCTGAGTCAGACACGCATCTGCCATCATACAACTAATGGTTATATGATGGACATAAATGGGGTAAGAGCAGATTTCTCGGGTGCGCGGTTTGAACCCGTTGCCTAGGCGTCGTCGGGCCTTCATGAGTTTGGAGGAGGGCAGAGGCCGGATATTCTCAATGTATCATATATAATGTATTATATATGATATGGGTCCTGTACTCTTAACAATACTTAACAAAAGAAAAACCTTAGGGCTTAGTCAAGTCGCGTTATCTGTCCGTTCTGGAGTGAGCTTGCCGACTCTGCAGAGAATTGAGTCAGGAAAAGCCAACCCTTCACTTTCGACACTTGAGTTGCTTGCTTCCGCTCTGGATCTTGAATTGTCTTGCCATGAACGGTCTATCGATTGGGATGAATTAGCTGCATTCGGTTTGCCTCTGCAACGTCGAGAAATTCGGCACGTGAGAAAAACACGAGAAAACTTTTTTACTGCCATGTTTCGAGCCTGTTCCCTATTCGAACAAGAACGGCATTTACCAGATTTCTCTCGAAAAAAAGAAGCTCTTATCGGAACACTTCTTGCGCTAAAGTTACATTATGCCGATCTGTACAAAGAGCTTTGTCACAGGTGTCCTATGGTAGAGCAATTATTCCAGGACATGATTGAGGGGAAGCATATTAAACTCAAGCGTCTGGCTCTCGCGCAACTTGGGACATATTTATGACTGTGATTTCAAAAGAACTCCTCGATCAGTTCTTCGAGCTCGCGTCAGAAAAACTCTCTGGTGAATGGATTTTACTGGGTGGCTCTGTTTTGCCGTATGTCGGAAGGTCCATTCGTGCGACAGTCGATATTGATTTGGCGACAACCTCACTTCGAGGGGGCGAACAGCAACTGAAATTGATGGAGATTGCGGAGTCGTTGTCTTTGCCAATTGAGGCCGTGAATACCGCCGCCGAATTCTTTGTGAGAAAGATATCCGGGTTTGAGGACAACCTGGTCCACATGTTTTCGAAAGATGATTTCTGTGTGTATCGTCCTAATGTGAATCTGTTTATCCAATTGAAACTCCCGAGACTGTCTGAATCTGATCTTGAAGACACGCTGGAGTTTCTGAGGTTTGCTCGAGAAATCGAAGAACGTGTTGATGTGCGTCTCTTAGAAAAGTTGATTTCGAAAGAATTGGAAAAAGGCGATCACCGCATGAATCGCTTGAAGAGTCTACTCGAGGCATTGCCTGCCGTGTCTTAAGGATGTTTGGGAAAATAAGTTTCCTGTGACGATTTTGATAGGCGGTATGAAGACAAATCTTCGATCATTTTTAGTATTCTTCGATTTGCCTTCAAGGTCTCGTTTCCACCACTCTATGTAACGCAAGCCCGATGTCAGTGTGTTAGGCGAAGAACTCATGGGCCAATTCCGCAAATATCTCAAAGGCGAAGGGAAGTTGTAACTTTCTCCTCGTACCGTTCAAATTTTCTTGCCCATAGTGGATATTCTTCAGGTATTTGTCACTCCTTTTTCCTCAGCTGTTCATTCATTCCATCCATGGTGCCTGCTGCTTCCAGTGCGGCCTTTTTGGCTTCTTCGTCGACGATATCATTGTTGGGGTCTCCGCTATGCGCTTTGACCTTGACCCATTCGACGGAGATTCCCGAGGCACGAATCGTTTCTGCATAGTGTTGTGTAAATGGGGTGTTTCTCTTCCAGGCATGTGTCGGCCAACTTGCGAGTCCCTGGTAATCGTAATACACTCTGATGCTGGTAATGTGTTGGGTTTTGCACCATTCCACAGCCTTGAGCACAGCCATAATTTCGCCGGCGACATTGCGATGTCGCTGGGCGTCCTCAGGAATATCATTGCCTCGATCGCGATGGATTTCCTCGCCAGCTCTGCGTGCTAAATAGGCCCACCCAAGAAGGAGTACCCCATTGGGTCTTGGCATGCACGAGCCATCAACCCAAACATCGACAATGGTATTGGCATCATCTGTACCTTCGAAAGTCGTGGACGACTTTGGGAAAGCATAAGCCTGAGCTTCTTCTGGAGTGGAAAATGATTTGTATTCTGCCCCAGAGTATTTGACTATCTGTCGTTGACATTCCGGCCAACTATCAAAGACTCCTGTTTGACGTCCACGTCGTACACCATAATACTTTTGTTTCATTAGCGATTCATTTCAAACAAACGAAATGTCTTTAATACGAGATGTCTAGAAATACATCATTCAATAGACGAACGGAGGAATGTCACGATTTGTAGCCTGGAAGGAGTTGATTCTTTGCCCTATTTAGGTGTCTGTTCGTTCATTGTAATTTTTTGAGGCGGTCTTTCGCGAGGGCGGCACGAGTCGATTCTTCAGGAACGTTATCAACCAACGCTAAATAGGTTTCATACTCCTCGATTGCTCTTCTGCGGTTGACCGACTCATAGGCTTCGGCCAGATTGTAGCGTGCACGGGCATAGTTAGGTTGTAAGGTAATCGCTCTTTCGAGTAAAGCAATGGCTTCTGCAGGTTTTTTTAATTGAAAGAGCACCGTACCCAGACTGTTGAGGACTCGTGGTGAATGTTGCTGAATTTTTAATGATTCTTCAAGAGCCGATTTGGCTTCGGTGAGCTGTCCTTTATTTCTCAGTGCAAGGCCAAGACGATGGTGGGCTTCAGCTAAACGCTTGGTATCCTCTAACCCTAACTTGATAGTTTGGCGGTACGCGTCAATGGCAATATCTGGTTTTTCCCCGGGGCACGATTCGAATAACGCAATTTCGCCTCGAGCAAATTGTTGTGTCGCCAGAAACTGCGAGGTTTGTTGCGTGGGTGAGGTTTGACCGGGAGCTGAGCCCTCTTTGCTGTCATTGGGCTGTGACCTGAATTTTTTTTGGGCTCCATCAAGGAGTTGTTCGTAGGGATCAAGAACCACGACTGCGACGAGTAGTTGATGCTCATCGTCGTGATCTTCTCGGATGATGTACTGCGTCGTTGATTTTTCGTCTCCCGTTCGATAGAGCACAACGGTATCGGGTTGAGTGCCTTGTATTAACGAACTCGAGTTCTCAAAAAATTCTCTGGCCGGAGGGAGCTGTGAAAGAGTATCTCTTAATACAGGATAGGGGTCGAGATTCAGTCCATCTGGGTAGGCCGAAACAACTGCGACCAGTGTCTCATCATCATTAAAGAACAGCCATTGCCGTCGGTGTGTCGGATCGGTATTTTCAGCGTACCATTCTTTGCCTGTGCCCCATGGCGACTGCTGAAAGGTCTGGCCTGTCTCTCGATTATGAACCATGTCCGAGGTGTCGCACAATCGAGTCAGGCCAAGAAGATCTAAGTCGCTTGCAGAAGGTGGAAGGTTTGACGACGGTACGGAGGGTCCGCTGCTGCAACTTACCAGAAATAATAGGAGCCCAATGAGTCGTTTATAATACTTGGTAGATGCCATGATTGGACGTTCTGGAGAAAACTATTAATGGAAATGTGTCAGGGGAAATCAGTGTCGTAGATGCATAGTTGGAAGCACCGAACAATGTCTCCGCTGGCAACGAGGCTTAGGAGGCGACAGCTCGTGTATTCATGTCATGTTCGTTGGCATGCCAGCATGCCTGCGCGTTGTAGCTTTGGCGCGTAAACGCGAAGCCTTGGCGTAGGCTGGTGGGCGATACTGGTATCGAACCAGTGACCTCTACCGTGTGAAGGTAGCGCTCTCCCCCTGAGCTAATCGCCCGTGGGAGAAAATAGTAGCACACCGGTAGAAGGGGATCAATGAAGTCCTGAATGGCTCACCTTGACGGTTGATTCTATGAGGAGTAGTCTGATGTTATCGCGATCATTCAATGAATGAAGGTGCAAGAACTTGTTGATTTGAATTTTGTTGGAGGAATGATTATGGAAAAGAAAGAACGTCAGCAGGATAATCGAAAAACTGATTCTCCTCAAGAGGCAGATGAGACTAAGGCTAACCCCAAGGTTGTAGAAACTGGGGAAAAACTCAAAGAAGAAATGGATGAATTGGTTGATGAGATTGACCAAGTGCTGGAAGAAAATGCGGCTGAATTTGTCAAGAATTATGTGCAAAAAGGTGGAGAGTAAAGCAAGATCGTGCGTGGTCGACGTCCCTGCGCTTTTTGTGAAATTCTTACCGCTTCCGTTTGACCTTTCCCATTCCTCCTCGACTCTATATTTCTCCTGACTTTGCGTTTACTGTACAATGGGGCGTAGCACCGTGATCTGTGCTTTTGCTCAAAGATTTTCTTCTTCGTTGTTTTCTATGCGTACGAGGTTGAGTGAGGGCTATTGTCAGTAGGAGAAAACATCGTGATGACTAAAAAATGGAATATGCGCAAGGGTAATTCAGAGTGCATTGCGCAATTGTCGGACCAACTTGGTCTTTCTTCCATCACCGCGACCGTCTTGGTGAATCGTGGGATCTTGGAAGTCGAGCCTGCTCGTCAATGGCTTTCGATAAATTCGCCAGAGGTTCATGATCCGTTCCAGATGGCTGATATGGAGAAGGCGGTAGATCGGCTCCAGCAAGCCATCGTACAACAGGAGAAAATTTGTTGTTATGGCGATTATGATGTTGACGGCATTTCGGCCACGAGTCTCTATGTGTTGTTTCTTCAGCAACAAGGGGCACTCGTTGATTTTTACATTCCGGATCGTAAGTTGGAAGGCTATGGTCTCAATGAAAACGCCATCCGACGACTCGCGGGGTCTGGGGTCACTGTGCTTGTCACAATAGACTGTGGGACGAGTTCACATCAGGAAATAGACCTGGCGCAAGCGCTTGGACTCGACGTCATTATTACGGATCATCATCAAATTCTCGGTTCTCATCCTCAAGCGTTTGCTTTTTTGAACCCTCAGAGAATGGATTGCCGTTATCCATTTAAAGGGCTTTGTTCTGGTGGTTTAGCCTTGAAGGTTGCAACGGCCTATTCTTTGAAATTTGGACAAGCTGATGTCGATGTAAAGTCGTATACGGATTTAGCGGCATTAGCCACTGTGGCAGACATGGTTCCGTTGCAGGATGAGAATCGTTGGATTGTACGAGAGGGCTTAAAGCAGATGGCCGGGAGTGCTCGTCCCGGCATTCAAGCGCTTAAGCAAACGGCTGGAATTCAGGGAATATGCACGGAAGGAATAGTAGCATTCCAGCTTGCTCCGACCATTAATGCAGCAGGACGTCTTGCGCATGCCCGGTTAGGAGTGGAATTGTTTACAAGTCAATTGTTAGAAGATGCGTTCCCCATTGCTCGACAATTAGATGGCCTCAATCGTCAACGTCGTACTATTGAACAAGCAGTGGTTTCCGAAGCCGTCAACATGATTGACGGAAAAGATCTCCCCGGAGCAATTGTTGTTGGTGATCGTACATGGCATGTGGGAGTTGTGGGGATTGTGGCTTCTCGACTTGTCGAACGGTATTATCGACCGTCAGTTGTGGTGTCCTTTAATGAGGAGGGGTTTGGCCGTGGTTCCGTGCGAAGTGTGCCAGGCGTCGATGTCTGCAAGCTCTTAGCTCAGTGCTCAGATTTGTTAGAAGGATTTGGCGGGCATCCCGCGGCAGCGGGACTTCAGGTTCGCCAAGAACAATTCTCTGCATTCCGACAGCGGATGTCGGAACTGGCCTTCGCCGCAATCAATGAGGAGGCTCGAAATCCTGTCTTGCATATTGATGCGGCTGTGGCGCTTCAGCATGTTCATCCGCAATTGATTGGTGAGTTGGAGCAGTTGCATCCGTTTGGGATGGGAAATCCCGAGCCGACGTTTCTTGGTCAGCATGTCAAAGTGTTGGAGAAGCGTATTGTTGGAGATGATCATTTGAAATTAGTTGTACGTCAGGAGGGGTCAGTACCATTTGAATGTATGGGATTTCGGATGGGAGCTATGGAGCATCTTGCGGGACTCGAAAATAGCATGATTGATATAGTGTTTGTTCCTGAGATAAACCGCTGGAACGGCATGGATCGTGTCCAACTTCGGATACGTGACTTGAAAGTGAAAGAGAGACCTGGAGTTTCTGTATGTTGATGACATCTATCACGCAAATTGACGAACTGATTCAACAGGTTCAAGCCTATCATCCGGAGGCAGATGTCGAAATGCTTCGACGCGCATATGACTATTCCGCCCATGCGCATGAAGGACAGATGCGGCAGTCCGGTGAGCCCTATCTGCAGCATCCATTGGCGGTTGCCGGCATTTTGGCTTTTTTAAAATTAGATGTGCCGGCCATTGTGGCCGGCCTGCTCCATGACACCGTAGAGGATACACTTGCGACGCATGCCGAATTGGAAGCGCAATTTGGTAAAGATGTGGCGAGACTTGTCGATGGCGTCACGAAGATTGGACAAATTCCTTTTAAGTCACATGCAGAGAAGCAGGCAGAGAATTTTCGGAAAATGGTGTTGTCGATGGCAGACGATATTCGCGTGGTCTTCATTAAGCTCGCTGATCGACTCCACAACATGGAAACATTAGAACATTTATCCGAAAGCAAGCAGAAACAGATCGCTCAAGAGACACTTGAGATTTATGCTCCTCTCGCTAACCGATTAGGGATCAGCTCGATAAAGCAAAAGTTAGAAGATCTCTGTCTTCAGTATTTGAAACCTGATTCCTATGCCATGCTCAAGTTACGTGTGGCCAAACGAGATGAAGAGCGACAAGAATTTTTGGAGATGCTTGTTGACATGGCGCGAGAGGCTTTGGCCAAGGCCAGTCTGCATGGTGATATCCAGGGTCGGCCCAAGCATCTCTACAGCATTTATCAAAAAATGGAGCGGCAATCGATTACATTCGAGGAGGTGTATGATCTCTCGGCGGTCAGAATTATTACTGATTCAAAAATGAATTGTTATGCCATTCTTGGATTAATCCATTCGTTGTGGCCACCGGTCCCCGGACGTTTTAAAGACTATGTGGCCACGCCTCGAGCGAACCTCTATCAATCTCTTCACACCACGGTAGTCGGCCCACAAGGGGAGTACGTAGAATTTCAAATTCGAACGGAGGAGATGCATCGGATTAATGAGTACGGTGTGGCTTCGCACTGGCGTTATAAAGAGCCTGGTGCTGTGACAGGCAAAGACGAGAAAGTCTTTAGTTGGTTGCGGCAGTTTGTGGAATGGCACAAAGACCTTTCTGATAATCGTCAGTTCATGGACTCAGTTAAGCTAGACCTGTTTCATGATGTCGTCTTTGTCTTTACCCCGCTTGGGGAGGTGAAAGAAATGCCGGTAGGTTCGACGCCAATCGACTTTGCGTATGCCATTCACACGGAAATTGGCGATCATTGTGTCGGCGCAAAAATTAATGGCAAGCTCGTTCCGCTTCGGCACAAGTTAAGTAGTGGAGATATGCTGGAAATTCTTACGTCGTCTTCTCAGGTCCCTCATAAAGGATGGTTGAAGTTTGTTCGTACTTCACGAGCGAAGGCAAAAATTCGTCATTGGTTTAAGATTGAAGAACAAAAGCGGGCCTTAGATATTGGTCGTCGGTTATTGGAACGAGAGTTTCGTCGTCATAGTCTCCCGACGGCTCAAACATTAAAATCTGAGCGCCTATTGGAAATCGCGAAAGACCGAGGCCTTGACGTTGTTGAAGAACTTATTCGGTTGGTCGGTTATGGAAGACTTTCAGCGAGCCAGGTCACGAATCAACTTGAGCCTGATAGCGAGGTAATTCAGAGAAAAGAGTCTTCGGGTGTTGTTGCAGCGCGTGAGAAGGTGGTTCCAGCCCATCCAGAAAAATCGGTGAAGGTCAAAGGGGGCAACGATGTGCTGATGCAGCTATCAAAATGCTGTAACCCTGTTCCGGGCGATCCGATTATGGGATATATTACACGCGGTCGCGGGCTCAGTATTCATACGGTGGGCTGTCCAAATCTTCGGGCTCTAGATTGGGATCACAACCGATTGGTTGAAGCTGATTGGGATTCAGGTATTGCGGGGACACATTCCGTGAAGGTATCAGTGTTAACCCTGGATCGTACTGGAGTGTTGGCTGACATATCTTCCGCCATTTCAGATTGTCAGGCCAACATTACTCGTGCAGAAATTTCGACACGTGAAGATCGAAAGGCTGTGCTTGATTTTGTCATTGAAATTACGAATACCCTTCATTTGGAACGTATGATCAAGGGGATCGAGCAAGTAGAAGGCGTGGTGAATGCGAGGCGAGTCAGGGGGTGGTAGGGAGCTGAGCGTGCGCTTTGTCAACAGTAGATTGTAGGATATTCTGCTTTGCCTTTGATCATTTGACTGTCAATTGACTATCTAAATTAATCTTGTAGCGTTCGGCCATACCAGCTCCAAGTTCAAGGACATAGAGCGATTCTTTCATTGTGCGGTATCGAGGGCAGCTGTCATCGGTCTTTGTACATATTGGAACGTGTGATTCAATATGTACAACGTTCCAGTCCACATCAAGCCAGATAATGTCTAAAGGCATTTTGGTGTTTTTCATCCAAAAGTTCCAATAATCCAACTCTCTGAAAATAAACAGCATGCCGTGATCGGGCGCCATCTGTGTTCTGAACATCAGACCTTGAGATCGCTCGGCAGGAGTATCGGCAACTTCAGCTTTAATGATAGATTTTTGCGGCGTCATGATTTTCACTAAATCAATTTTCGTCCAGTCTCTATTGGTTGGTGGATGGCTTAAACTTTGTCCCCATAGCGATGGTATGGTAATTGCCAATACGAAAAGGGAAGAAAGTAACCCTGTTACCACGAAATATTTGTTCGACATCATCATGAATGTAGGCTAAGTGAATTTTATCGTGAATTTCGGACGCGATCCTAGGGTGATTCCGTGAATGTTGTCAAGTTGAGTGTTCATTGATGGTAGCGAGTTCATAACTTTCACGAGGTCACTTTATCAACAGACTCCTAAACTTGGGGAAATCTGGATAGGCTGCAGGCGCTGATTTCTGTTGCCGTCTGGCGTTTCGATTTATAAGTTGCCATAGACCAGAGAGGTTATGGAGGCAGTTTAATTAAAGCGATAGTCGTGTGCCTAATTACCAATTTCTATACTTCGCTTGCCATCATACTATCCAAGAAGTCTGTTCTTGACTGGCCCAATATGTCACCGTATAATATGCTCTTTACAAATTGGGCTATTGCTTTGCCTTGTGGCATTTTGATACCCGTTCTGGCGGAGGCAAGGGACCTCCAGTCTCATGCTTTCTTGTAAAGTGTTAAAACGGCAGGTTCTTTCTCTGTGGGCAAGTGGCCAGCAATCCCACCCCCATCTCAGTCTTTCCCTGTTGCGAGTTGTCGACCAGTAGGAACATATAAAGGGCAGGTACCCAAGTGGACAACGGGGGCAGACTGTAAATCTGCTGCCATCGGCTTCCAAGGTTCGAATCCTTGCCTGCCCACCATAAATTATTGATGTGAATGCAGGTAGGCTTACAGGTTAGTTGTTGGAAAATACTATTAGCGGGCGTAGCTCAGTGGTAGAGTTCCAGCCTTCCAAGCTGGCTGTCGTGGGTTCAAATCCCATCGCCCGCTCCAATTGATGCGTGGAGCATGATGAGTTTATGAAGGATGGATTCCTTCTATTTGTATTTGACGATTCTCGGTCATTGGAGGGCCCATGTAGCTCAGTTGGTAGAGCACGTCCTTGGTAAGGACGAGGTCACGCGTTCGATCCGCGTCGTGGGCTCCATTAGGTGCAAGTCCCTCTCGTAAGTGTGATCTGTTTTGCTTATCTATTAATTTTGTAACGTCTGAATTGAAAAATTAACGGTTTTTTGATTAGAGGTTTTTGGAGGCGGGAATGGGGAAGGCGAAATTTGAGCGGAAGAAGCCGCATTTGAATGTGGGGACCGTGGGGCATGTGGACCATGGCAAGACGACGCTGACCTCGGCGTTGACGAAGGTGATGGGCGATCAAGGGATGGCCAAGTA
>BQIU01000124.1 GCA_021603905.1 Nitrospirales bacterium | reverse complement strand
ACGAGTAAGCTTGTCTTGAATCTCTTGCATATCGAGTTGCTTGATAATGGCATCAATTTTTTGAGGAATGTCCTTCAATCCATAGAGCCTCGCAATCACCTTGAGATTTTCTTCGACCGTGAGTGAAAACGGCATGGAGATGTACGTTGAAGAAAAATTCACGTCGCGCAAAATGGATTCACGATGGGTGGTGAGATCCTTTCCAAAAATACGAATTGAACCGGACGTGGGAGTAATCAATCCTAAGAGCATATGAATGGTCGTCGTTTTCCCAGCTCCATTTGGGCCAAGCACTCCTAAAATTTCTCCTGCTTGAATGTCAAAGGAAATATTGTCCACGGCACAAAAATCACCAAATCGCTTCGTGAGATTGCGCACTTCAACCACAGGGTCAGTCATGATCATGGTATGTGAGATTAAAAGAGAAAATCACCGATCTTATCGGGAAGATGACAGGTTTCGCACTTCTTACTCAGAACTCGACCTTGATGCGTGGTAGTATTGTCGTGACAACGAATACAATCGGCCATCGATGACTTCCAAAGTTTCGAATCTTTTGGCAAGTCTGGTTCATGAGGTTGGTCGTCTAGGTCGACATGTCCACGAGGAATAACCATATCATAGCCTTTGATTGGCGTTCCGTGAACAACTCTCGCATGACATGTGGTACACCCTTCACCTTGCCCACGTTGCTCGAAGGCTTCCATATGTTGCCGATGACTCATGATGAGTCCGACATCTTTGACACGTTTGGGTAAATCCCGCGTCGCGACCTCAGAAACACGCAGAATTGCACGGTGACAACTGAGGCAAACTGATGAATATACCGTGGATTCCAAGTTATGCGGCTCGGTAGGCGTTCCAAAGAACGTAATGACCACATCTTCTATTCCAGCGAGCACTTTATCTTCAAGAAATCCGCGAACGCCAGGTCGAACATGACATGCGACACACGTGACCTCTTTATGCGTCGAAGTCGTCCATGTCTCATAGGCCGGCTTAATGGTATGACAACTGGCACAAAAGGTGGGAGCATTTGTGAGCGGAATAGCCACGGCACTCCCTAGAATAATCACACCCACAAGGGCCGCGATGATGCCAAGGGCTTTGCCGGTAGAAGTCATGTATATGAACGATGTGGGAAGTGCTTAATGACGATTTCAGCTAACCGTTTAACATCATCTCGATCAATGCACGGCACAGGCGTATTCGCAATGGGTTTCATCGAAACAATCGCGAGTAATCCATCTGGCGACACTGGGACTTCGTCTAAGGCTTCTCGAACCACAACGATTTTTGGATAGCCCTCTCCCTTCCAGCCCTCTGCAATAATCAGATCAATTTCTGCGTTGACGAAACGGTCACGAACCTCTTCCACTTTCATTTCTTCCGGAACATCCGCAAACATCGCCATACTGCCCTTGGAGAGGACAATAACCGTACTCGCTCCCGCGCGCTTATGACGCCAACTATCTTTACCCTCGGTATCAAGTTCAAATCCGTGACCGGCATGCTTGATGGTGGAGACATGGTACCCCGCTTGAGTCAATTCAGGAATCAATCGTTCAATTAAGGTAGTCTTGCCACTGTTGGACCGTCCAACAAAACTCAGGATGGGTGGAGCCATACGTCACGACGCTTTCATAAAATGATTAATCAATCCATATCGCTTGATTGTTAAAAGTTCCGACCTAATAATTGAACAGAGACCGTATCACCTGGATTTAAATGTTCAACATCCTCGGGGACATCGATGAGACCATTGGCCTTTACCATCGAAGTCAGAATGCCAGAACCTTGTCCCCCGGTCGTTCGAACAGTCAGCACGCCATCTTCGTGCTGAAGAATTCCTCGTAGAAAATGCCGGCGGTCTGTATGTTTAGAAAATGTTTCCTGAAAGACCGCTTTGACGACAGGGCGCTGGAAGGAACGATGACCTCCCATTTTCAAAATCGCAAGTCGAACCAGTTGGTCGAATGTCACCATCGAGGAAACGGGGTTTCCAGGTAATCCAAACGCGAGACTTCGTTGAATTTTTCCGAAGGCCACCGGTTGTCCTGGACGAATTGCTAATTTCCAAAAATTCATCTCAGCGCCTAATTCTTCAAACACCGGCTTCGTAAAGTCATAGTCGCCCATTGAGACTCCGCCTGACAACACGATGATGTCACACGTCATGCCTTGAGAAATTTTCTCTTTCAGGGAATCAGGATGGTCGTTCGCAATCCCTAAAAGGAGAGGAATGCCCCCAGCTTCCTGCACTCCGGCAGCAATGCCATAACTGTTGGAATTCACGATTTTGCTTTCGTCAAATCGTTCATCAAGGTCAGCCAGCTCATCACCGGTTGATAGGATGGCCACTCGCGGGCGTTGGAACACTGAGACAAATGATTTGGCCAGAATCGCCAGCATGCCGATTTCGCCCGGGCGCAATAACGTCCCTTTGGCGATAATGCAATCACCTTGCTTCACATCTTCACCTTGTGGCCGGATATGCACACCTTGACCATCTTCAGGTTTCATAATACGAACATGATCGTCACCTAACGGTTCCGTGAACTCCACACGGACGACTGTATCAGCTCCCGCGGGCATAGGCGCCCCGGTCATAATACGAATCGCTTCTCCTCGGCCCACGGTTTTTTGCGGCATATTTCCGGCTGGAACATCTTCAATAATTCTCAGCTCCGGAATTTTGGTAATGGCAAAGTCCTGTTTAATGTCTTCCCATCGAACAGCAAATCCGTCCATAGCAGAATTATTCCATGGCGGATTGTCACGAGGCGCAATAATATCCTCACCGAGAACACGTCCCATCGCTTCCACTAACCCGACCTTTTCGCACCCAAGGGAAGCTGCGGAATCGAGAACGATTTGTTGTGCTTTTTCGAGTGATGTCAATCCATTCATGGTCAGTGCCAAACTACCTTTCTAAGGTTCTCATTTCGTCAACGTCGTGATACTTACTTTTTCTTCACGAACGGGGCTGGACGAGCTGTTGGTTGCACCAGCGTACCCTTTTTTTTGCAGAAATCATCAACTTGATTCGCAATATTATGAATGGCCTCAGCCGTGGGCAGATCTGAATGAAAGAGTGCATAGGGTTCGCCACGGTCACTTTGCATGACAAGTTCAGGGTCTAATGGGACTCGCCCTAAAAATGGGACGCCCATATCACGGGCAGAAGCCTCTCCTCCACCTTTTCGAAATACTTCAATATGTTCATGACAATGTGGACAATCTAGACCACTCATGTTTTCTACAATTCCAACAATAGGAATTTCACTGTCTCTTGCAAACGTGACAGATTTTCGCGCATCGAGTAACGCGACTTCCTGAGGGGTCGACACAATCACGCATCCACTCACATCCCCGATTAAGTCAATCGTCGTGACCGACTCATTGCCGGTTCCTGGCGGCAAATCAATGAGCAAAAAGTTGAGATCTTGCCATTCCACCCCGCCCAACAATTGATTGATGAATTCATATTTGTAGGCATCACGCCAAATAATCGGATCATCAGAGTTCTGAAGCAAAAATGACATGGAGGCAATTTTCAAGTTATAGACTTGATGAGGAATAATTCCTCCGCCGGAACTGATTTTCAGCTTCTCCCCTTCAGCACCAACCATTTTGGGAATGTTTGGGCCATGAATATCCATATCACAGATACCGACTTCATAGCCTTTGAGCGCCAAGCTGATAGCAATATTGGTGGTCATGGTGCTTTTCCCGACACCACCTTTGTTACTCATGACTAAAATTTTGTAATCAATGCGCTCCATCCGCTTGGCGACCAGCCAACGACTATGCCCTTCCTTATCTTTCTGGCACGTCTCTGTTTCATCACAAATCGCACAGGCCCACATATACGTACATACGTCTCCACTGTCTGCTGTGGATGGTTGAATGATCTTTAACTCAGTTGCCATGAAATGCCTCCGCTCTCTAACAAAATGAACAATAACTTATCCTGATGTATGACTATCACCAGATAGCTTCTCAATAGTGTGATCAAGTAAGGGTAACAACACCGATAGATTTTCACGGGCCCCACGCGCACTGCCGGGAAGATTGACGATCAGTGTTTCGCCTCGAATACCAGCCGTGCCTCTTGATAACATAGCCGTTCGGATCTTCTTCAAACTTTCAGCACGCATCGCCTCACCAATTCCCGGTATTTCTTTATCAAGAACATCTTTTGTGGCTTCCGGGGTCCAATCCGTTGGACGAACACCTGTCCCCCCAATAGTTAACACGATATCCATATGTTCAGTATCACAGAGTTCTTGCAGTGAATCATGAATCAATTGACGTTCATCAGGAATAATGCGGTAATGACTGACAGCAAAATTCTGCTCTTTCAGTACCCGTTCAAGTTCTTCACGTCCAGTGTCATCTTGACGCCCTTCAACGATTTTACTACTAATGACTAAAACAGCGACACGTACCAATCAGAGACGCTCCCAACAACGCGAGGTTAACGAGGGCCTGCCCCGGGAACGTTGACATAATCATCATCGGTCCCCCCGCCCCCTCCAGCAGCTTGTGTGGCCGGTTTCATGCGTGCAGGGGTCATCGCTGTTGACGAAGATGGTGTCCCCGACTCGGCATCCTCATGAGTTTTTTTCTTTCCAAATATCCGCGCACTAATAATGCCGACTTCATAAAAGAAGTACATAGGCAGAGCCATGATGCACTGATTGAATGGATCAGGCGTTGGCGTCAAAATCGCTGCAAATAAAAACGATCCTAAAAAGGCCCATTTACGATATTTTTTTAAAATTGGAGCATCAACCCACCCCAGCTTCGCCATGAGAGTCAAGACCAAGGGCACTTCGAAAATCATTCCGAAGACCATCATAAACCACAACGTAAATCCGACATAATTGGCAATTGAAATTTGAGCAATAAATCCTGCATTTAATCCATAGGAAATTAAGAAATGCAAAGCAAAGGGAAGGACAATAAAAAAAGCAAAGGCAAGACCTAAGTAAAAGGCTATCCAACTAATCGCGATGAATGGGCCGGTGAACCGACGTTCTTGGACATGAAGCCCAGGAACCACAAATTGCCATGTTTCCCAGAGAATTTGTGGGGTTGCTAACACCAGCGCGAATAAGGCAGCCACTTTAATATTTTGAAAGAGGGCTTCCGCAGGCGAAAGAAACACAAAGGGAACCTTGGGCAGATCTGATGGCACCCACTCGAGTGACCCAGGAATAAAATAATTTTGCAGCGGCACACGAATCCAATTCACCAAGGTGTCGGCATAGAAAAAAGTCACAATGAAAATGCCGGCCATGACAACAACGGTACGGGTCAATCGCCATTGGAGCTCATGAAGATGCTCCATGATCGGCATTTTTTTGTCTTCGAGCGGCTTGAAGACCTTTTCTTCAAGCCACTCGGACATTTGAGATCGCTTCTTTTCCATAATCGGGAAACTACTTGGGATTCACCGCAACGAATAAATTATTCCCGCGCCGGTTTAACAATACGACCACCAGCTCTTCTTTGGCAATTTTGGAAGCAATTTGCTCATATTCATCAATCGTCGTGACCGTTTCCCGACTGACCTCTTGAATCAGATCACCTTCCTGAATACCGGCCGCTTCGGCTTCACTCCCCGAAGCCACTTTACTCACCAAAACACCTTTGACCTCTTCTGGAATTTTCAGCTCACTTCGTTTGGCAGCGGTCAAGGCTTGAACCGAGAGGCCGGCCAGGACATTATCCGGCGGAGCCATGGAAGATGGGGCTTCAGGAGATCCCCCCTGTGCCAGCATTTGATCGGACGGTCGCTCACCTAACTCGATACTTAATGTCGTTTCTTTTCCGTCACGTAAGACGATAATTTCTTTTTTCTTGCCAACCTTCGTCCGTGCCACAACATTACGCAGATGATTCACGTCACGAATCGTTTTACCATCATATTTCAAAATGACATCCCCACGTTTCAGACCTGCTTTTGCCGAGGGACCCTTTTCATGCACTTCACTAATTAACACGCCACCTTGTTGATCTTCAGGCAATTGAAACGATTGGGCCAATGAAGGGGTCATTTCTTGAATCGCCACCCCCATCCATCCGCGTACGACTTTTCCTGTCTCGATTAAACTTTGAGCAATGTCCTTAGCGATACTCACGGCAATCGCAAATCCAACGCCTTCAGATCCCCCTGTTCGAGAAAAAATGGCGGTATTAATGCCGATGAGTTCCCCTTTCATATTGACCAATGCACCACCAGAGTTCCCTGGGTTAATAGCGGCATCGGTTTGAATGAAATCTTCATATTCCGTAATACCTACGCTTCCGCGCCCTAACGCACTGATGATGCCAAAAGACACAGAAGACTTCAGACCAAAGGGGCTGCCTAACGCCAACACCACATCTCCTACTCTGAGGCTATCATAGGTACCCCAAGGCATGGCCGTTAAGTCACTAACATCACCAGTAATTTTAATCACGGCCAAATCTGTCTTAGGATCTGTGCCAACGGTGGTAGCAGGAAACTCACGCCCATCATGCAGGGTCACGGTAATCTTTGTCGCATCTTCCACAACGTGGTTATTGGTAATAATTAAACCCTTGGCATCAATAATCACCCCGGATCCCGCACTCATACCAGGAGGTCCCTGTGGGCCAGGAGGTCCAGGTTGCGGGCCTCCTCCGGGAGGGCCTCCGGGAGGGCCACCAAACGGTCCAGGAGGCAGCGGTCCACCTGAGCCTCCTCCATTCGTCACGGCAACATTGACGACCGTCGGTCCAATTTTTGCCACAATTTCAGAAAACCCTTCGATGAAAGCTCCTGGAACAGTGGCATGAACCGCAGATGGGAGTAACACACAGAGGATAAACCACAAGGTGATCATTCCCTTACTTTTGTTTGGCACAGAATCAACACGAGCCAAAGAGGGCTTGAAAACGTTCAGAAAGCGGCACCTTGGAAGTCTCTTCATAGTGATATTCTCCCCTGTCGATAAATGGTGAGTTTTAATAAGTTTTTTCTAAAGACAGTACGCAAATGTTGAGACACACAACGGCCACCCCGCCGAGGCATTGATAGACGTTATCCACATGAAAACTCTAGATTCTACACTAATTGTTTCATTACGTTCAAAGCCCTTTATTTATTAATATTCTCCTATGTGAGGCCCTCTCCATATAACTAATCATATATACGTATAAACTAATACTGATTATTTCACCGTGTCACCGTGCCTTCAAGCAGTAACATACAGAGCGGCAGGGTGGGGAAGCGAATCTCTTGAAAGTATATTGACGTGGTAGGTCACGATGATTCCAACGGATTAAGGAGGCAATCGACGCGAGCAGACCTGCTCCGAAGCGAAGCACCCGACAACACGAACAGAAAATGAAAACCCTCGATCAACTCAATCGTTGTACGAGTAACCCCTAAGGCTGGCTTATGAGTGCTTGAGATCCTAACCCATCAAACGAATCCATAAGTATGTGTTAACAGGAAATGAGTTTGATATGATCAGAAGGTAATGGAAGGAAAGAAAAGGGCTAAGGCAGGAAAATCACTCAGATTGATCGTCTTATTCCCACGTAGGCGGATTTCATTAAACGGTAAACAAGAAAAATGATCATAATTCCCGACAGCTATTCACGATACAGACAACACTTTAACTATTCGACAATATCTAAGAGACTTCCAAGAGTATGTTCTTGAACGGCGATCGCGCTGAGATTCGCTTCAAATGACTGCCGACTGATCAGCACATTCACCAACTCCTCTCCAAGGTCAACATTGGAAAGCTCTTGCTCAATCAGACCCTGCTCGGATTCTAGGAGTGCAACAGGACCGGCAGTCTGAACAGAATCAAGGGTGACATGCACACCGCCCCCAGAAGACTCTTCGAAAGTCGTCCGCGTTTTTTTATATTCTGTCGTATTCGCATTGGCAATATTATTCGCAGCCGTCACAAGCTTGGCTTGAGCCGCTGCGAGTCCTGAAAGGGAATATGACAGGCCGACTGACATATCAATAATGTCCTTAGCAAAATTCAGTTAACCAATATCTTCACATCTCTCACTTCGTCCCATCGTCGTATACAAAAAATACTTGATGATTTTCATTAAAAAAGATAGAGAGACTTCAAGAACGTACGAGAACAAAATCGATATTCAACTCTCCTCTTGAGTAGACGTCGCTGTTGAAAATCGTTAGTGTCTGTTAACAATAGTTATTAAACAATTCCGTTTTACTCATATTACGCTATGCAGGCTTTAGTCTTTGATAAACAATTACGTGTGGAACGGGATTACCCCACGCCAGAGGTCTGTTCCGGCGAAGCCGTGATCCGTGTTCGTCGTGCCGGCATCTGTAGTACAGACCTTGAGCTTTGCAAAGGCTATATGGGGTATTCAGGAATCATTGGTCACGAATTTGTCGGGATCGTCGAAGAAGCGAATGAACGACCGGACTTACAGGGACAACGGGTTGCGGGAGAAATCAATGCCGCTTGCCATGCCTGTGCAACCTGTCATGCTGGCCGGCCCACCCATTGCCCCCACCGTACCGTACTCGGTATTAGCGGACGCGATGGAACCTTTGCCGAGTTTTTCCGTCTACCCTATGAAAACCTTTTTCCGCTATCAGAAAATTTAACCGACGACCAAGCCGTGTTTATTGAACCACTCGCCGCGGCCTGCGAAATTACTCAGCAAATCGATGTCCGTCCAAATGATCGAGTGGTGGTCATCGGTGACGGCAAGCTCGGATTGCTCTGTGCACAGGTATTAAACTTAGCAGGATGTTCCGTCACGCTGCTTGGGCATCATGAGGAAAGAAATAAATGGTTACGCGAGTGCGGAATTCATGTGACATCTCACGCTCAAGATATCACGGCAAGAGCTGACCTTATCGTAGAAGCGACAGGCACCCCCGAGGGATTTTCCCTTGCGAGTGCCCTAGTCCGCCCCAGAGGATCCATTGTCCTGAAATCGACTTACCACGGGAATCTCACGTTTGACATGTCGAAAATTGTCATCAATGAAATTTCCGTGCTCGGTTCTCGTTGCGGACCGTTTGCTCCTGCTATTCGCCTGCTTGAGCAAGGTCTCATTCAAGTTGCGCCGATGATTCACGCCCACTACGCTCTCCAGGATGGACTCGCAGCGCTTGAGAAAGCCGCGTCAAAAGGGACCCTCAAAGTGAACCTGTGTATGGAATAAACGCAACGTGTTCCTACTTGAGAAAAACAATACCGACATTGGCACCCATCTAACCAATCTCATTAGCCATCTACCTCTTAGCCATTACGGCATGTCTTATTTCTCCGCCCCAAGAGGAAACGAAATAATAATCCCGCCCATCACATCACCAAGCTTGTGATCACGCTTCGCACTGAGAATATGAGTATTATGACAACTTACACAGCTCTTCGATACAGCTTTGTCTGCATAAATGGCCATAAAATAGTCTTTTTCTCCACGTTTAATGACCGCGGTGTATGGCTGACTAGGATCTTTGGTAATTGCTTCCAGTCCTTTGGTTTCAATTTCGGTGGTCGGACCATTACGCTCATATATAGGCCATAAACTCGCCAAGCGGAATTGCAACCCAAGACCCTGCTCCTGCACCGCAAGCCCCGACAACAAGAGCATTTGAGCGGGAAGAGGTAGGGCATTGCGTTTCTTCCAGCCTTCCGAGGCCATCACCGTTCCCGTGTCTTGCATCCGGGAAACGACATGTGTGGCATACAAGGTTCTATCTGCTTGGATCACCGCATGGAGGTAGTCAGCAACCACTCTGGGAGAAATACCGGCCGTTGCCTCGGCATCTTGAGCATCAGACTGTGAAACCGTACTCACGAAAATGAGCGGTAGGGCGAGAAGAACAATACGAAGCATGGATTGATGGTGTGTCATGGCTCACGCTCCTTTCATCTAGAAATAGTGAAAGATGTTGCCGACATCATAAAGTCACTTTCATCATTCAAATCCTAAACCCTGCTCCAACAGGTCGAGGCCATTCCTTTCTATTCAATCACTGTTGCAGTTCGACTGACGGAATAATTTTGGAGTCACCCAATAGTTCCATCCCGAATCGCGTATTTTCTTGAGCCTCGTTTGCATATAAACGCCCTGTAGGAGCCTCGAAATCCACTGACATCTCAGTGGTTTCTTGCGCTTTGATGGTCACAGATAATTCTTCCTGAACCATCGGATGCCAGACAACCACCTTGTAGGTGCCAGGAGGAATATTGTCTATGGAAAATGTTCCCTGTTGATCGCTGATAGCAAAATAGGGAGAATCCATCGCCACCCCCCAACTTTCCATGTAGGGATGAAACCCGCATTGCATCGCAAAAATATTTCGCCCCCTCTTCATTTTAATTTTTGGGCTGACAATGCGTCCAGCCCGATTTTTCACTTTTTTCCCAGCCATCAAATCCTGTTTTTTGAGCTTTGGACTCACCGGCAACGGAAGATTAAACAGAACGCGCGCGCCCATCTTTGACGTTTCATAGGCTTGAATATCATGCATGACGGGATCCTTGTTCACGACCTTCACTTCATGCCGATCGCGAACAACCGTGATATATGGAGCAAACTTACAATCAATGGCTTCAATGTGGGGAGGCCTATAATCAAACTTTTTACCCTTTTTGATTTTTTCAATAAAGATGACAACATTTTGAAATTGCCCTTCGGGCCCTATTTGAAATGGCTGAAGCAACCGCCACCCATTTCCAT
>BQIU01000123.1 GCA_021603905.1 Nitrospirales bacterium | reverse complement strand
TATGTGCTGCTCCTTCTGAGAGTTTAGCTTCTCTCTAATCATTATTCGCCACACGTCATTGCCCTGACCATGTCCCGAATAGTTGCCTTAACAGGAGGTACGGGATTTATCGGTCAGGTGTTATGGCGGCGTCTTGAAGAGTCCGGGTGGACGGTGCGTGCATTAGTCCGTCCTTCTTTTGCCAATCGGCATCGAGACGAACTCCATCATAAAGAATATATTGAAGGGACGTTACAAGATGAAAAGCGGCTATTTGCTCTTGTCGATGGCGTCGACGCGGTTGTTCACTGTGCAGGGAGGATTCGAGGGCTTGACCTCGCACAGTTTCAAGAAAGCAATGTTGAGGGTGTGAGTCGAATTGCACGTATCGCCGCCTCGCAACATCGTCCCCCGCGTTTCGTCCTTCTATCATCACTGGCAGCGAGAGAGCCAACCCTCTCAGCCTATGCCTGGAGTAAACAGCAGGGAGAGGTCGCCCTTCAAGAAGTGGCCGGAGGGATGGATTGGATTATTTTTCGTCCTCCAGCGGTTTATGGACCGCATGACCGAGCAACTCTTCCGTTATTTCAATGGATTGAACGAGGCATTGGCGTGCAATTAGGGGAGAGGCACTCCAGGTTTTCATTGTTGTATGTTGATGATTTAGCTTCCGCGGTTATGATGTGGTTGGAACGCGGACCTCACGCGGGTTTGGCGTTTGAGCTTCATGATGGACATGCGAGTGGGTATTCCTGGTTAGAGGTCTTTGAATTGGTGGGCGGGAAATCGGTGTTCCGATTCGTGGTTCCAAAAGCCGTGCTGAGTATGATGGCATCAATCAACCAAACACTCGCGAAATTTTTTCAGTATGAACCAATATTGACCTATGGTAAAGTGCGAGAATTGAGACATCCTAATTGGGTTTGTGATAATACAGAACTGACTGAGCTGTTAGGATGGGAGCCGTCAATATCGTTAGAAGAAGGGGTGCGACGTTCATTGCATCCTGATGATCGCGTTTCCTAAATTCGACTTCCAGATGTTCTTTTGCTTGATGATCTGATGCTGGTATGCACGACACCGAGAAGGGGGATTTGATGGTCAATCATGGTGACATAACCGAAAGGCTCTACGAGGTCCTATCCCCTTTTGTCAAAGAAGGGAAAACCTTGAGGCCAGACACACAGCTCGTGGCTGATCTCGGCCTTGATTCGATGCAAGTCATGGAATTGTTGTCAACGATTGAAGATGAGTTTGATATTTCCGTGCCACTCAATATTGTTCCAGACGTGAGAACGATTGACGACCTTGCTGTTCAAATTTCAAAACTACTTGTTCCATCCTCATGACGCTCTTCGATAAATTTACCCCGGTTCGGACCGCGCATCAGGCGATTGTCGACAACGGTGTCGATCCGTTTCGACTCATTGTCCAACACGTCTTCTCTCCAACAGAAGCCATGATCAACAATCGCCGCACCATTTTGGCTGGTACCAATAATTATTTGGGATTGACGTTTGATCCGCAATGCATTGCCGCGGCACGAGAGGCGTTGGAACGTCATGGGACAGGGACCACTGGATCGCGCATGGCCAATGGTTCCTTTGAAGGCCATGTGGCTCTTGAGAAGGAACTTGCGGCATTTTATGGTTGTTCTACCGCAATTGTTTTCTCGACCGGGTACCAAGCAAACTTGGGAATTTTGTCTACCCTTGCAGGTCCCGAAGATGTCATCCTGCTTGATGCGGATAGTCACGCAAGTATTTACGATGGGTGTCGTTTAGGCGGCGCGGAAATCATTCGATTTCGACATAATGATGTGAATGATCTTGAGAAGCGATTAGTCAGACTCGGTGCACGCGCAACAAGAACGCTGATTGTCCTTGAAGGCATTTACAGTATGCTGGGTGATCGGGCACCCTTGGCCGCTATTGTCGCGATCAAAGAAAAATATGGCGCTTGTTTAGTCGTTGATGAAGCGCATTCACTTGGGGTTCTCGGTTCACATGGTCGTGGGCTGGCCGAAGAGGCCAAGTTGGAAGACAGCGTAGATTTTATTGTGGGAACGTTTAGTAAAAGCTTGGGATCGACTGGCGGGTTTTGCGTGAGTCGACGGCCGGAACTCGATTATATACGATACATGAGCCGTCCCTATATTTTTTCAGCATCTCTCTGCCCATCGGTGGTGGCCTCAACACGAATGGCCTTAAAAATCCTTGAAGGAAATCACCAATTGCGTGAACGACTGTGGGAAAATAGTCATGTCCTGTATGAGGGGTTGCAAAAGGTTGGCTTCTCGCTTGGGCCGGAAGTCTCTCCCGTAGTCGCGGCGACTGTTCCGTCAAAGGAATATGCCATTGCCTTTTGGAATGGTCTCATTGAACAGGGTGTCTATGTCAATCTGATGCTGCCCCCCGCGACACCCAATGGCCTCAGTTTACTGCGCTGTAGTGTGAGTGCCGCTCATACCACTGATCAGCTCACGTATATTTGTGAGACTTTTGCTTCCCTCAAAGAAAAGCTAAGTGAATTGCAGGCATAGACCTCGGGGGCTCAAAAGTCTTGGCGCGACGATTGAGTCATGTACTGACATTCTGTCGTTTGTGCTAAAAACTTGTGTCACCCGACTTCGTGATTGCGGAGCCCATTCAGTCAACGCTGTGCGACCTGATCAATCCGTCTAGCGCTGTTCCGATAAACGTTCGATACTCGCATCATGTAATTGTGTTATGGCCGATTGAATAACTCAGCTGAACGTGATCCGTTTTTTACTGTAGCGATATGATATTTCACAGGAGATGTTGTGGCTTGGCAGGGACAGCGTATTTTGGCAGTAGTGCCCGCTCGCGGAGGCAGTAAGGGAATACCCAGGAAAAATTTATGTAAGGTGGGCGAGTATTCGTTGATTGCACATGCGGCTCAAACCGTTAAGGCGCTTCAATGGATAGACCACGCCATTATCTCCACTGATGATGAAGAAATGGCAGAAGAAGGTCGTGCCCATGGTCTGGATGTCCCCTTTCTTCGTCCGGCAGAATTCGCAGATGATCAGGCATCTTCGGTGGGTATGTGGCAACATGCTTGGAAGCAAAGCGAAGACTACTATCAGTGTCGGTTTGAGATTTCTCTTCTCTTGCAACCCACAACTCCTTTACGACAGCCGGAAGAAGTTGAGCGAACGGTGCAGGCCTTAGTTGACGGCGGGCATCATGCCGCCGCGACGGTGAGCCGTGTGCCGGGTCACTTTACGCCTCAAAAATTGCTCACATTGACTCCGTCTGGCTCCCTCGATTTTTATGTGAAAGGTGGGGCACAGCATTCGCTACGACAAACGATTCCTCCCTATTATTCGCGGAATGGATTGTGTTATGCCGTGACGAGAGAGACGCTTTTGACGAATGGACATATTGTCGAAGATGATTGTGTCGGAGTGGTGATAGACCGGCACATTATTAATATTGATGAGCCGTTTGAGCTTGAGCTTGCCAATGTGGTGTTGCAGCGTGAACAGGCCGCCAAGACCGGGCAATAATCGCCATGATGATTATTCAACCGTAATCCTTTAAATCCTACGAATGAGCAAACAATGAATCCTACGTGGCTCCAACAACCCGTCCCGGGTTCTGCTTGTGCCATTATTGCAGAGGTTGGTCAATCTCATGATGGGAGTTTAGGCCTGGCGCATGCATTTATTGATGCAATTGCCGACGCGGGAGCCGATGCGGTCAAGTTTCAAACCCATATTGCTGCAGCCGAAAGTACCGCTGCTGAACCCTGGCGAAAGTCATTTAGTCTTCAAGATAAAACACGATACGACTATTGGCGTCGTATGGAATTTACTCCTGAGCAATGGGTGAGTTTACGCAAACATGCGAAGGAGCGAGGATTGTGTTTTCTTAGCTCTCCCTTTTCTCTTGAGGCAGTCAAGTTGCTGACCGACGTTGGTGTGGAAGCCTGGAAAGTTCCCTCTGGTGAGATCACGAATTTTCCCTTATTGGAATCGATGGCCGCGACGAAACTACCAGTCATTTTATCAACTGGTATGAGTGTCATTGAGGAAATTGATGCAGCGGTTCAGCATGTTCGTGAGCGAGCAGTGGCCTTAGCCGTCTTTCAATGTACATCGCGGTATCCTTGTCCTCCAGAGCATATTGGTTTGAATGTGCTTACCCAGTTTCGAGAGCGGTATAAGTGTTCGGTCGGATTGTCTGACCATTCTGGAACAATCTACCCTGGTTTAGCGGCTGCAACGATTGGCATTGAAGTCTTGGAGGTTCATGTCACGCTCAGTCGTGAGATGTTTGGACCTGACGTTCCGGCCTCCATTACAACAGAAGAACTGCGACAGTTGGTTGACGGTATTCGTGTGATCGAAACGATGAAAGCGCATCCGGTTGTGAAATCCTCGTTGCCTGAGGATATAGCGTCTCTGCGAGACATTTTCATGAAAAGTCTTGTGGCGAATGATGATTTGCCAAAAGGAACGGTCTTAGCCCGTGAGCATCTCGCCATTAAAAAACCTGGGACAGGGGTTCCGCCCAGTCAACTGTCAACATTGCTCGGCCGTTCTCTTCGTCGCGAAGTGAAACGTGATGCCTGTATTCAGATTGAGGATGTGGAGTAGTCGGTATGGGGAAACGTAAAGTCTGTGTGGTTATTACGGCGAGACCGAGTTATTCACGAATTCGGTCGGCGTTAGAGGCTATTCAAAATCATGCGGGTCTTGAGTTGCAACTGGTTGTTGCCGCTTCCGCACTTTTGGACCGCTATGGAAGCACGAATGTCGTAATTGAGAAAGATGGGTTCACCATCAATCGTCGAGTTTATATGATCGTGGAAGGTGAAAATCCCGTGACTTCTGCCAAGTCGACCGGGTTAGGGCTTGCGGAGATGGCGACCGTATTCGATGATCTCAAGCCTGATGTCGTGGTGACGATTGCGGATCGGTTTGAAACGATGGCGACTGCTGTGTGTGCGGCCTATATGAATATTCCCTTGGTGCATATTCAGGGGGGCGAAATCACCGGATCGATTGATGAAAAAGTTCGACATGCTGTGACGAAGTTGGCCGATCTGCATTTCGTGTCCACTGAACGAGCCGGGGAACGAGTTGTGCGGATGGGGGAACGGCCGGATCGTGTATTTGTGACCGGATGCCCATCCATTGATTTAGCCAAGCACGCCATTGCGCGTCCTCAGATGAGCGTGGATACGTTTTTTAAGAAGTATGGAGGTGTCGGGGACGAATTTGATGTGACGAAGGGATACATCGTGGTCTTACAACACCCCGTCACGACTGAGTTTCAACAAGCTCGGCAACATATTGAAGAAACATTGCATGCCGTGAGCGCGAGCGGATTTCCGACATTATGGTTTTGGCCGAATGTCGATGCCGGATCGGACGGGACATCGCAAGGGATTCGTGTGTTTCGAGAGCATCATATGCTTCCCAATGTCCACTTTTTTAGAAATTTACCACCAGATGTTTTTGTGCAAACCATCTATCACAGTAAATGCTTGGCCGGGAATTCTAGTGCAGGCATTCGGGAATGTTCCTATTTAGGTGTTCCTGCCGTGAATATCGGCAGTCGCCAAACCGGACGTGACCGGGGTGTCAATGTGATCGATGTGGAATACGACAGACACGACATCCTTACGGCCATTCAAACGCAAGCGGCGTTGGGAAGAGTAGAGGAGGATCCTCTCTACGGAACCGGGGATGCAGGTAAGCAGATTGCCGAGTTATTGGCTGATGTGCCGCTGACGTTTGAGAAGAAACTGACGTATTGATTCGAAAAGAAGAATGCGGCCACCTCACCTCATTGACTTGTCTCGAAAGGTTTTCTGCGTTGTGCCACCACTATCTGATCGAAGCCTAGAAGTCTCAAATTCTCGTTTAATATCAGCGATATAATGCTCTGTTCATCGTATCAACAAATAAGGAATTTGACTGAACTAACTTTATGGTTTAATGACCATGAAGAAGCTGAACATTCATGAAGCTAAGACGCACCTTTCTCGACATCTTGCCAAACTCAAGCAAGGTGAGACTCTTATCCTGTGTAAACGCAATGAACCAATTGCCGAGATTCGACCACTCGAGAAAAAAGATTTTCGGAAACGAAGAATTGGCTTGGCCAAAGGACAAATCACCATACCCCCAGAATTTTTTACTCCCCTGCCAGAGGATCTTGTCAATGCGTTCTCTGGTCAGACTTCATGAAATTTCTGCTCGACACCTGTACTTTCCTTTGGGTGGTAACAGATGACGACACACTTTCTCCAGCCAGCAAAACCGTCTACAGCGATCCTTCGAATGAAGTGTTTCTCAGTGCCGTCTCCGTCTGGGAGATCATGGTGAAATTCTCACTTGGACGACTCCATCTACCTATACCGTTCGATCAGTTCATGACGGACCAACGCGATCGACATGGCATCATGGCTTTGCCCTTAGAAGAACATGCAACTCTTCACTTACCTAAACTTCCATCCCACCATCGAGATCCTTTCGATCGAATGCTCATCTGCCAAGCCATCCATCATCAACTGACAATTGTCACGCCTGATGAACATATCACTCAATACCCCGTTCGGGCATTTTGGTAGGCCCACCCCAATACGTAGGCTTTCTCAAATTGCATCGAACCTCATTTCATTCGTGGCAAAAGTCTTGCGTAGGCTCCTGTGAGATCTCCCAAGAGAGTCGTGTCCCTTTTTCCTGTATCAGTTAATTCCGGGCCACCTCATTTTCCTTTTTCAGAGATGAAAGTCGAGGCCATTCGACAAAGCGTCAATCGAGACTCATCGTTTGGTCGACAGGTCTGGAAACAACGGACGGCGAAGCGATTGAGTCTTGAGTTCAGCTGATTCCGAGAGGGTGCCCCGTAAGGGATCATCAAGGTGCATCAGTAATAACAAAAATGAGAGTGGCGCATTTTTCAACAAATTTTTCGAGCCAATGACTACGACGGGATTCAGATATAGGTCTTAAGTGTTAGCTATGTAGGACTTTGCGAATGTCGTCAGCATTGGCGTGCCAGGCGTAGCCTTGGCTCATGCTCTTACCTTGAGTGCGTTGAAGTGCTTCATGCCATGGTAGGGGACTAGGAAGTAAGCAAAAGGCGATTACGTAACGTGGGCCTTTGGTTGGTAGAATTCCACAGTGGAGGATTTGAGACGGTTCAAAGAGAATCCCATCTCCAGGTTGCATGTCCCACTGCTGAGGGTGATACTCAATGTTTGCGGCCTTCGCTAGTGAGGAAAGGTCTGGCTGTCTTGCGTCAACAGGACCAAAGAGATAGCCCGTTTCAGCGAAGCGCTTAGTTGTATGGCGGTCAAGGAACTTAGTATTTCCTCCATGCTCGTCCGTGCCATTCAAGTAGAGTAATAATTTTATATGACAGCTCGGTCCTTTGTCGCAGTGCCAGAGAAACGAACGGCGCGCTTGAGGTGAGGGGCTGGCACGAAGAATCGTGTGCCAATAGATACAATATTCACTTTTAAAATACTGAACTAGTTTTTGCTCGAACGCTGGCGTAAAGATTTTCACACACAGATTTTCGATGAAATGTGTATTTGGCATTGCCAGCATTTCAGAGTAGTCAATGGTTTCCTTTTGTGCTAACACATTGGACTCAGAAATGATTGTGCTGAGCGTGTCTGATGCCACAGTTGTATCTATGGCCTGTATGTGTTCAATGCCTTGCAGGCTGAGTGTATCATTCGCATCATTATTGATTGTTTTTTTTAGCAACGTGTGGCAATGCTCATGATATGCCCGATAGCCACGCTCTTCATCGTACGTGGCAAAAACAGTATCGCTTCGTGATGGATCAAGTGATTTTTTGCGGAAAGTATCAAGGAATCTAGGAGACATATGTACTAGAAGATTATGAAGTGGTCATTATGTAGTTGAATGAGTCCCGACTTTACCCACGACAAGACCAGCGCCAAGTGTTAACTTTTGTGGAAAATTCGAAAAGGTATAAATGGGTTCTATTCCAAACTGTTCGAGTTGGGCATAGGGTAATGAAAAATAGTCCTTACTCTTTACATAATTGAATCGAGTTGAATCCTGATTGAATTCAGCAAATGGCTCAACCATCATGGTGTGATGACGTGCGACTCGCGATATTTCTCGTAAGGCCTTGTCCCGTATTGTTTCCATTTGTTCTAATGCGAGGCGTGTGAATACTAAGTCGAAACTTGAGTCTTCAAAAGGGAGTGCGCAGGCATCACCCTGGCGAAAGGTGAGCTGACGCAATGCCTGTTCATCCTTCATTGGCCATGGGAAAAACTCAACAAGCGTGTGAGGTAATGGACGGCTTTGTTGTGCAGCTTGGGCCTGTGCGACACCATTGTCAGTGAGTTCCACTCCGGTAAATTCGATTTCTGGGAAACGACTCGCTAACGTGAACAGATTTAATCCATTCCCACTTCCAACTTCAAGTATTGTGCGTGGTTTCAGTTCCTCAATAACATCGGCCATGAGCGCGAGATGAATTCGTGATAATGCTCCGCTTCGAATGAAGAGGTATCCATTTTCCCATTGGGCATATACAAGTTCTCTTGGTCGGGGAGGGGTCGAAGGGCTTGGCCAGTCAACTCTTTCCCAATTCGCGTTATAACTTTCCAGTACATATTGTTGGTTACGCGCCCCACGAAGCAATCGAGGGATTTGCATCCCAGTAGGGAGCCACCCTAACAATTGTCGTTTCCACCTTCTTCGTTTCCATCGCCTATCAAGCTTCGCGATTTCGGTTAGAATTTCTGGATCGTTTGGCTGTAATTGTTTCGAGATGAATGGTGCAAGAATTTCTTGCGCTTTGGATTTTTCAATTGTGATATTGGTTAATGTATCTGACAAGGGATACGTTCCTCTCAATCGGCTAACAGGGTAGAGTCTGTGTTTGTATGAAGGAGTAAAATTCGACTCAGTTTTCAAGCTTCTTTGATTTGGTCTCAGCTAGCAGGCCGTACTGTACGCGAAGCGCTCATTTTTCTCAAATTAGGTAGTTATTCTAATGATGTTTGTTTTTAACGGATCCAACTTTACGGGCTTAGAAAACTTTAATAAATGATTGAAATCACGTACTTTCTGATTAAGATCCACTTGGTTTAAGTCTGGAAAGCGTTGTTGCTGAAAAGCTTTACTATATTGAAGATTGCCTCTGATACGTTTTATTTTTTTTCGAGCATGTCTTACCATTGCCTGGCCGAGGGTTTTCATCCGTGATGAAGGAGTGGGCTGTGAAAGAGAGCTGTCTTCTTGCATCGAGTCTATCAAGTCCGTAATGCGTTCGCTTGCTAATGCTCCATCCGTTGCCGCTAGAAATCTGGTTAATTGTAGTCGCTGAAACTCTGATGGATGAGGCGTTGGATTCTTGAGGTATTGGTCGATGCTTATCTTGATTTGTTCGTAGGTTGTACAACATTTACTTAAATCGGTCGGTAGATGGTTGTCGTAGCGTTCATTTTGATAAGGTTCGTATGAGATGACTGGTTTGTCCATCGCAAAGGCCTCAACGGCCGTTGTACAGCCGTTATGGATGAGGACGGCACTTCCCAAGATCCAGGGAATCACGTTCCCGGTGGCTTTGATAATGATATTGGGATATCGATCAGCTTCTTGTTTCCACAAATCCTGGTTTTCGGATGGGTGGGGCCGAAGTACGATCGAATGATTTGGGTACGTTTCTGCGAGCCATGGTAACAGTTCTTTGAATTTCTCAAATAGCAGTTTCAAATGCGAGTAACGGCCGCGTGCAAAGTCTTCCGGCATGCCGCGACTTCCTCTTCCTAACCCCAATCCTTCAGGCGCATTGATGTCTTCATAGCAGGTGTTAAGGGCTGGATCAAAGCAGTTGACGGATGGAAAATTGGTGTTAACGAGAATATAGTGTCCATGCTGATCAATGAGGTCCTTGACTGCTGATTCGAAGAATGGACGCAATTCGGACCGTAATAAGTCTCCCCGGGGGTTACCTAAGACATGTATTGGCAGAGGGAATGGAGATTGGTATTGCCGGAGGAGTTGGGCATTGTCCTCTCCCCATGCAATAATTCTATCCACATACGGCAAAACATCACCTGAAAATCGTCGACCAAAGTAGATGTCGGGCGGGTAATGCACGAGACCTTCCTCGTCCCATGCGATGACGTAATGACCTAATTCCTTTAAGATGCGCAACATCTTCAAGTTGACGGGCGCAAAAGATTTTGCGAGGTAGAGGCTCCCTGAACGAAAACGGTAAATTCCCTGTTCGATGTCACTTTTCCACCCAATGATCACGGAGTAGCCTCTCTGTGCTGCAGTACAAGCCAGAAGAAGTTTGGCGTCCAATTCACGGACTTGATTTTCTATGGGTAAAATAAGATCGGCTTGGAACATGGAATGGAGTGTATAAGGCTACTGGAGGCGTTTGTTGCGCAAATACGAGAGAGTTCAGTCTTGCATTGTGTTTCGCCTACAGTCTCAATGTCAAGATTTTTTGGGATTATCGCGGTTGAATCCATTGCCTCTTGCTATCTGGATCTGTCATTGCGGTATTGATTATTGTCTGGTGTGACACCACGATAACTGGCCAGACATTATGAATTTCTATGCTATGAGTGAAAACGTATCCCCACAACAAGATCGCATGTTCCAAGCTGATCATCCGTCGACGACACAACTTCATCCGGCCGTCTGGGTCTTAACAGATGATCGACCTGGAAATTCCACGCAGTCCTTGGGGTTAGCTGATGCGCTTGGCTGGTCTTATACCGTTAAGTCTCTTGGGTTTTCTCGTCTGGCGTGGCTCCATAAAGTTCACGAACGTCTTCTTGGTGCAACCACCATTTGTTTGGATCGCGAGTCTTCACAGTTACTTGTCCCCCCATGGCCCGATGTGGTGATCAGTGCTGGTCGTCGTACGGCCCCTGTCGCACGGTGGATACGAAGGCAGAGTCAGGAGAAAACCAAGCTCATTCAGCTTGGAAGAAAGGGGAGTCAAGCGGTACAGCCAGGCGACGTGTCGATTGCTCCAGGATATTGCCGTATGTGGCCGAATGAGCAGCGTATCGAGACTTTGGCTCCGTTAAATCGCGTCAACAATCAACAGCTCGAAGCGGCAGCTCAAGAATGGTCAG
>BQIU01000122.1 GCA_021603905.1 Nitrospirales bacterium | reverse complement strand
TCATGGGACCAAGGACGACCAGGGCGCCGCAACATGATGGGAGCGAGCCCCTCTTGCTTCTGGTTGTGATCCCGAATCCGGGGCCTGGCTTGTTCACGGCAGGGCACCCAAGTCAACTCGTAAGTTTTTAGAAGTGCCCTTGATTCAAATTGACTACTTTCCTGTCATCCTGTCATCTCGTACTCTTCTCACTTTGACCAAATGAGTTTGGAAAGATATGTTGTCGGGAATGGTGTGATCGTTAAATTTCTTCATAGAGAAAAGGAGAATGACCCTTTTTAATGAGTTCTTGCCACTTATGTCGAATACGGCAATAACGCAGGCCTGATCCCATTAATCATTCACTGGATTCCGGCTTAAAACGTGCCGCACTGACGATTCGATGGGGATTGGCTCTTTCTGTCACTATTGATATATTTCAGCTACTCACATATACTTACACATATAATATAAAAATTCAATGGAGGTGTCAGATGGGTCAGGTCACCATATATTTAGAAGCTGAGATTGAGGCAAAAATGCGTCAGGCGGCAAAAGCCATGCATGTCTCTCAAAGTAAATGGATTGCTTCGTTAATCAAGGAAAAGGTCGCGGACGAATGGCCTGAATCGGTCTTGAAGCTTGCAGGGGCATGGTCAGACTTTCCCAGCGCGGAAGAAATAAGAAGCACGCAAGGCACTGATACCGTGCGTGAGGAATTTTAATGTATGTGATTGATACAAACACACTCATTTTTTTCTTCAAGGGTCGTGAAAGTGTTTCCCAAAAACTCTTAAGCATACCACCTAAAGAAATCGGTATCCCTTCTGTTGTTGTCTATGAGTTGGAGGTGGGCATTGCCAAATCCAAGGCTTCTCGCAAAAGACTGAAGCAACTTGAAGAGATGATGTCGATCATTACCGTTTTGACTTTCACGGTCAAAGAAGCCAGGAGTTCAGCGATGATTCGCGCTCAACTTGAGCGCAAGGGTCGTCCGATTGGCCCTATTGATACGTTAATCGCAGGGACGGCACTTGCCCATCAGGCCATATTGGTCACTCACAACATCAAAGAATTCACACGTATCGACAAATTGCAGGTTGAAGACTGGTTCGTGTAAGGACATAAAATCTTTTGTCCCTACGGTTTGCTATCAAATTTCAATGCGTTCGTTGTTTTTAATGGCTTGTCGTCATTGTTCTTCAAAAACGGCTAGGAACTGTTTCACTTCTTTTTCTGTTGCAAGGTTATGGTGTCTGTATCAGGTTCGCCGGCTTAATGATTCGTGCCTTTTTCACCGCTGGTTTCGCTGCTGTTTTTGGAACAAAGGTTTCAAGTTGTGCCATTGTCTTATCGTATGCCTTTTGCGCTTCTGTTTTCCTTTGTGTGATGTGGACGAGACTTTTTCCCTGCTCGGCTTGGAGGAGCAGTTTTTCCAGTAATGGGGACAGACCCCTACTCATCGAGAAAAGGATAATGTCCTCTTTTTCGGGGTGCTCGATAAATTATCTGGTCAAACCACTGCATGAGGAGAACCTCCTCGCGTCAGTACCCATGCGATAAAGCAGCGGGAAATGCACCGGATATAAGACGTTCAAGTCAGTACTTTGCTTCTGGAAAGCAAGAAAACTTCACTTCTGCGGCTGTGAGGCGCTTCGGCTTGTAGGCCCGTCGAGGAGCAATACTCGCCCCTCCTGCACCCATAATGGAAATGTTCTTCGTAGAGGTTTAAAATGTAAGAATATGTTGGACCTTTTTCTAGGGAGGATGGTGCGATGTTGATATATGATCACAAGTGCGAGCAATACGGCAAAGATTATTTGCTCGTCCGGACCTTGGCAGAACATGAAAGTAAGATGCCTTTTAGCCCATCCTGCAAAAGCCAAAAAGGTGGTCCGAGTCTTGAGCGCGTTCTCCACAAAAACCAGTAGAAAGGTTAGTGCTTCCACCCCACACAAGAACCGCAGCAGGGATTTCAAGAAGCGTTGGAGAGCCATACTCAAGATTCATGAAAAGGAGGGACATATGACCAAGACTATCTTACTTATAGGAGGATTGATGATGGGTTTTGGACTCATGAGCGTCGGGTGTGTCGCGATCGACGCGGGACATGAAGGGGTATTAGTCGAACAACCGTTCTTCTTCGGCCATGGCGGCGTCGATCCTATTCCAAGCAAGACTGGTCGAGTGATCGCCGCACCGACGACGAAAGTCATCCCTGTGGACATTCGACCCGTTCAATACTCGGAACATTTCGATATCATTTCAGCCGAGAACGCCCCGGTATCTTTCGATGCCTTTCTGATCGCCAATGTCATCGAAGGGCGGTCACCTGAACTGATTTCAAGGTATGGGCCCGATTGGTATCAGCACAATGTCAAAGAAGCCTTCAGAACTTTTGTACGAGAAGAAGTGCAAAAATACCCGCTCTTTCAGCTGACAACCGAGCCGACCATAAGAGCGAAGTTGCAGAATGCCATTGCACGAGAGATCCAAACGACACTAATTGAGAAGCAGGGTATCCCAGTTCGGCTGAATCGCGTTGTCGTCGGGAGCATTCTTCCTCCAAAAGGCGTGGTCGATCAGACGACGCAGACCATCATTCAAGAACAACGCAAGATTACGATGGGAGAGTTTCAGAAAGCGGAGGAAGCCCGCGAGGATGCCGAAAGGCAACGTGGGATCGCCGACCGGGCCTATCGAGAATCTCTCGGCTTAACAGCATTAGAATTTGTCGACCTACGTCGTATCGAGGTGCAGAAGGAAATCGTCCAACATGCACCGGCTGCCTTAACCGTCATCATGGGCCTTGAGCGCGGGGGTATCAACATACCGGCACTCGCAGGGCAGTAAATAGGCAGGGCTGTTTTTTTGATGGCGTATAGCGGCAACGATTTTGCTCGTCCGGACCATGACAGACCACGAAAGCAAGACGCTTTTTTGCCCATCCTGCTAAAGCCAAAGTGTGGTCCGAGCCCTAGAAAAGGGGACATTCTCCTTCTTATGTCATCCCATGCTCTTCTCACGTTGTCTATATAGTTTGAATGGAATATGTGTCAGGAATGTTGTGATTGTTGAACTTCTTAAGCGAAAAGTGCTTCCCACCTATCGCCAAAAAGGAGAATGTCCCCTTTTTCTGAATTCAAGGCCCAATTGCTCGCCGTCCATTGTTTCCAGACTTGTCGACCAATTGGTGAGCCTCGATTAACGCTTTTTCAATTGGCCGCGATTTCCATCTCTAAAATAGGAGAATGTCCCGTTTTCCGGTTGGCGACTATCAGGACCTAACAGGTATCAGAACCCTTTATCCAATGCTTTTTCATTGTGATAGTCATGAGATACACCATAGTTACCGCATGCCCCAGGTGAGTGTGTAGTCAATGTCGTAGCCTGACCCTGCCGGACTTTTTCCCAGCACGGTGCCGTCCCAGTCCAATCGGTACCATCCGCTTTCCTCCACCGCGAAGGTGGCTGTGCCTTTTGCTGTAGACTCCACCTTATGCCGAAGCCAGGTGTCTGCGTCCAACATGGATGTGAGGCTGTAAAACCTGATCCATAAAGATCCGGCCTTGACTTCTGCTTCATAGTCCACAAAGACCGTCTGCCCCTTAAAAAAGTACATGGTTTTTATACCTAACGAAGTTCCTGACTGGTTGTTGGTGAACCCGCCGCCTTTTATGGACTTGGATTCGTACCCGAGGGTTTCGAACATGCCGGTCTGATAGCCAAGCGGTATCCCAAGCAGCAGAAGAAGCACCAGGATGAAGAGCAGCCATGTAGGCCCGTTTATCCGTTGACCGACCTTGATGGTGTTTTCACCCGGGTCAGCCAGAAGAACTCCAGACTCAAGGAATTCTTCAGATTCTTGATGTATGCGTTTGGGTACCCATTCTGTGGTTTTGTTCATTTGCTCCCCTCCCCCAACTGAGGGCAAGATTTGCCTCACCATTCTTCAGTGCAGACTCTTTAACATTCTCGTGTTTCAAAAAGGCCTTTTATATTTCCATCGGGTGTTTTCACGTACTCTTGAAAAAGCGGTTGATGATTCTCTGAACAGGTCCTGCCCATCAAACGATCTGAACGAGTCAAAACCGACATCAAGATTCGGTGAATAGTCCCAACATGCGAAAGATCATCTTGTATCCATGAGATTCTTGAGAACACGTTTTCCAGTAGAAAGGGGGGATTGTGGTTGGGGTAAGCACCGTGGGATGAAAGCAAACTTTCTGGGAGCATCACTAAAAACTAATATAAAAGGGCAAAACCAATGACCGAAGACCCGTGCCCATCATCTCCGAATCCTTTTATCTCTTATGCCAATAAATCGTCCATCTGAAACCCAACACTACCTTCATTTTTCTAGCAGTTTTAGTTGATTTCATTTTCTTTTCTGCGACCTTACCTGTTGACATCATTTATTCTTCTTGATTAATAAACTAGATTCTGTATTCTTCTTAAGACAAGGAAAATCCTGTCATAAGGTTGAAAGTCAAGCTCTTATAGATTACTCAATAATAGACTTGTCCCTCTCACATTTTTCTCGTTTTCGAGTGTTTGACTTATAAAACTAGATTTGACCCCATATATTGGAACAAACCCTTTCGGATCATTTAGCCCTGACCCGGATGGCCATCAAACGGATTTCGGTCTTGGGATTCTGATCGACATCGCCGCCTGAGTGGACTCCGATATAAATCCAACCGTCTTTATCTTTGGTATCGTTATTGGACCAGTAGACTTCGTGCCTGCTCATATCTTTTCCCATGGAATTGGACAAGATTTCCGTGATATCAGCAATCATATATTTCTTTCGGGTCTCAGGCTCATATCCCCAGATCCCATGCATGGCTCCTGCTTTTTTTTTGTGACTACCCTGTTTTCCCGCAAGAACCAGCAACTTGTTGTCTAGCGTTGCTGTAAAATTATGGGCATAGACCCACCGTCCTTCCGGATCGATCAGTCCCAGATCAACGGGCTTCAAATTCGGCCAGTTCTCAAATTTAAAACTGTACATATGCCCTGTCATGTAACTCTGAACATATGCCACCTTTTTGTCTAGCGTCACGACACCAGCCCAGAGGGAGTTTTTTTCTACTCCGATGGTGTCCAGCGTTCCCTTTTCCACATCATAGCGGGTAATACTCATTCGATTTTTGAAACCTATTTTCTTTCCATTGTAACTGTACATATACACGTTCCCTGCTTCATCCAGCACACCCCTGAAAGGGGGCTTATGAGTAAAGACCCCCTTGTCCTCCCACTTGCCGGTCTTGAGGTCCCTAATCACAAAATGAGATTTATCTACGGTCGTCAGATAGAGCTTTTCCCGTTTGTCATCCCCTATCATCATATAATAGGTTTCCTGCTCAATCATCGCACCAAGATCCTCGATTCCCTTCTCTTCTGTATATTTAAACATATGCCCTGTTGAATCATATGTGTAGCCGAAATGCGTTGCAAAAAAGACCGCTCCATCTTTGGCCTGATAAGGCGGCACGTGGATCTTACCCTGGTCCTGGCTGTGGGGCTTCCCTTTGAGCGCTTCTTTGACACTGCCAAGATCCGTAATCACTTCTGTGCGCGGGTCATATCTATACAAATGTGAATCAAGACGGTGGTCCCCGACTCCGACATAAAGATTTCCATCCTGTCCCATTCCCAGGCTGTTCCAATGAGAATGCATTTTTCCGAAGCCGGGAGGATACTCAAACAGCTTGATCTCTACATCATAAGGCACACCTTCCGCTGATAAGGTGCCCCTTACAACCTTCTTTGTATCTGCGGCTCCATTGTCTTGCGTAGCATGCAGAACAGGTACTACATTCAAGCCCATCATTAGACTGAGAATGACAATATAATTTCTCATCGAATCGCTCTACTGCTGTATTGTATTTACTAAGCGGGCGGTCCAGGGCAAGCTCTCATTATACTTAGTCGACGGAAAGTATATACTATAGTTGAATAACTTTTCATTGGCAGAAAAAGAGGGCATTCTCCTTTTTGAACAGCATATTGGCGTCTTGATGAGACCTGCCGAGGTCGACCACTAGGACTCAGGCTCGCCTCAAGCCCCTCCCGCTTAGCGGCCCGTTGTGTCCCTCCTCCTCTGTCCAAACGGCATGTCGCGAGTGAACACATGATAGCAGAGGCCTCCGATAGAGGCGCGAGAGGTCTGAGAAACTGGCTGATGCAACCGCAACCGCTGAATAAAGGGGACATTCTCCTTTTTCTGTCATCTCATGCTCTTCTCTATATAGTTTGGAGAGAAAAGGTTCTAAAAGGGGACGTTACCCTTAAATCACAGATATTCAACACGAACCCGCTTAGGTAGAAACGATCTTAAGAGTCGACGGCTTATCGAAATCGGGCTGCCACATGTGGGGGTGCGATACGTCTGAAGTCGTTGAAGAAGAAGTTGTTTCAAGAACGAAAATGCTGTTCGCACAGTTAGTCTGTGAAAAAGAACAGGATGGCATCTTCTTTCATCCGACTCCATTTACCACAACCTTATTTGAATCCTGTTTCTAAAAATCGTGCTGCGTTGTTTATCAGCTATGTCAACAATGAGGCGTTGAAACCTGGTCATTAGCAGGCCGAGGTTTTTCGATGGCAACCTATCGAGCCCTTCTGCTCGGCTTGCCCTTCAGCTAACTCCACCTCTATCCTTTCCCATGGGATCTGAATCGAATTTTTCTACATCCGATCAATCGAGCACGTCTCCGCTTGGGGGAATCCTCTCGGCTATCCTTCCAGGACTTGGGCACTTGGTCCGGGGCTATCCCATTCATATGATCTGGGTGCTGATGGTGGGAGGCCTGCTCGGAGTCTGCACTTGGGTTCTCGGTGCTGTCGGAGGACCGGGAGCGGGCTGGTTCTTTGGCATGTTAATTATTTTGCCTTGGTGGTGCCTTCAAGCCTATCAAGCGTACCTCCCAACTCCACAAGGCCAATGGGCCACGCTACACCTTGCCTGGAAACGCGCTCACGACATACGATATCTTGGCGGGTTATTTCTACTCACTGCATTCACAGACTTGTACATTATTTTAGCGAACCCTGACTATCTCCTGACCGTATTTTGCACTAAACCTACTGGCATCCCCGGTCTCCTGGTCAAAGCTCAATCCCCAGCGCTTCATATCGCCATTGGGTACGGCTTTCTCACACTCCGTCGTTGGGCCTTGTTTGTCTTCTTGGTCTATGCCGGCTTCGGTTTTCTCAATGCTACGAGCAACTTCGCATGCTTTGGATTCGGACGCATTCGCACCGTGTTCTTCATCTCACTCTTGGTCTTCACGGCATATGTCATATGTCGTAGAGACTGTTTGGTCACACATTCCCGATCATCCTAGAAATAGGAGTTGGATCAAAAAGGTCTCCCCAATTCGTAGGAATATTTTCTGCAATTCTCCATGTTACGCCTCCTCGCCTAGTAGGAGCTTTTCAGATATGTCCATCAAATCGGGAATAGACCAGTCAACGTCAGAAACCGGAAGACTCTACCTACCAACTGTTCGCTTGAACGGGAAGCATACAATAAGATGCCTCCGGTTGTATTGCACATGTTTTACAGGATATCAGGCAAACATTTGGCAATGTAGGATGAGTAAGCTTCATCACGAAACGTATATGAACGCGTACCCATCGACTGTGCCATTCGTCTACAAACGGTCAGGTTGCCCTAATTCGCCGTTGTTGTATCGAGACTGAAACATACCAGTCGAAGAAGCCTTGTGGATCAGAGGAATGAACTTAACCGCATTCATTACGATTTCCCATTTTCTCCCTTCCCTTTAGGGACAGACATCGCGTTAAGCTGTTTGGCCTGCTCGTAATGCCAAACGATTTGCTCTCGTAGCTCCTTAAGTTCGGCGCGGTGAGACCCCTTAAGTAATTTCCATCCTTGTCGCTTAAACCCTTTCGGATCCAAATAGGGTTTTTTCGTGAACCTCGCTATTCGTTGCTCCAAGTGGTCCACTTTGGCTTCGAGACGTACCGCTGTTTCTTCAAAAAGGTTAGCCGCTATCAAATGCTCTTCTGCAGACCACTCGTTTTCGATCTGCTCGGAGGAAGGGGTAAGAGGCGTTTCGGGAGTTTTTGCCAGTCCAAACCCTAAGAGACTTGCTAGTCCAAATATGACTAGAACACCCACGATACCTTTCAAGGCCTGTTTCTTTTTCATAAGCGCTCCTCCTACTTAAGATATTTTTTAATGCTCTATAAATACTATAGATAATCTTTTTCGTTTTTGTCATCCTTGTATGTTTGCTTGTGTTGTGCTTGAGGTTGGAGGCTTGGCGGGACTGTCTGATGGATTATAGTCAGAACATCGAGGTCATATGCTCACGATGTGCCTTGCCAAGCCATGATGTGTATAATACATTACAATAACACACATCATGGGGGACTACTATGCGTACCAACATCGTCATAGACGATCAATTGCTCTCAGACGCACAACGACTCACGGGTATTAAAACAAAGAAAGGGGTTGTTGAAGAAGGACTCAAGGTTTTGCTTCGTCTTCAAAAACAACAGGCCGTGAAGAAGTATCGTGGCAAACTTAAGTGGACAGGAAATCTCGACGCGATGAGACGTGATACCAAATCATGACGATTGTCGACACCTCAGTATGGATTGATTATTTCAACGATGTTTCCACGAAAGAAACCGAAACTTTAGATGATATCCTTGGAAACCAAGAGATTCTTCTTGGAGACCTGATTCTGACTGAAGTGTTACAGGGGTTTCAGCAGGATTCGCATTTCGAGATCGCTCAAAAAGTTCTCAATGCCTTCCCTGTCGTGGCAATGCTTGGTCCATCCCTCGCACTCAAAAGCGCCCAACATTATCGAACCCTTCGAAAACGTGGCGTAACTGTGCGAAAAACCATCGATGTCATGATCGGGACTTTTTGTATTGTCCAAGACGTTCCATTGCTGTATTCCGATCGAGACTTTACCCCAATGGTTCGTTACTTGGGTCTTCGCTCTGTTCTATAGGTCACTAGATAGAGGCAGTTCCACTGCCTTCTGACAAAACGTTTCACCACTGATAATGTGTCATTACATTATTTATCTTTCTGAGCTACTTTCGAAAAAGACATAGGCGACAAATCCTATGTTGATAGTCGTGTAGTTCGGTTTAACCATCAGATCCACAAAGCCATAGCTAGCCCTTCATGAACAGCGACCACATCCCTGTTTGCTCTGAGCATTCCAACGGCATGCACTGAGTGCATACAGGATCGCTTTGAAGACAGGTGGGATAGTGAGAGTGCTATCTAGCTGATGTATTATAAGAGAGATAGGTTTTCCATTTTTTGACAAACAGGTTTCGACTTGAACCGCACGGTGGAACGCGATAGGGTAAAAACATAGACTATTGATAGCAAAGGAGTAGAACAGTGGGAGTTTTATTTCATGTAGCGTTCCCCATGAAAAACGTTGAAGAAACGAAACGGTTTTATGTGGAAGGACTCGGTTGTGCAATAGGACGAGAATCCAAAGTGGCCTTGACGCTCAACCTTGAGGGCCATCAAATCGTGGCGCAGATGACCTCTGAGTCTGTCGAGAAACCGAAGAGTATTTATCCCCGCCATTTTGGACTGGTGTTTACGTCGAAGGAAGAATGGCAAACCATGGTGGATCGGGCAAAAGACAAGAAGCTGTCTTTTTTCAAAGAACCCAGCACCCGATTTGCAGGATCCCCGCTGGAGCATCACACCTTTTTTTTGGAAGACCCGGCGCACAACCTGCTGGAGTTCAAGCATTACACCAAGGAATCAGCCATATTCGGAGAACGGAATTTTAGTGATGTGGGAGACGCCGACGAACCGCGATGACGAGGGTTTTCTCGTTCTTGACCAGAACTGGTGCACTAAAAATAAACAAATTTCAGTATGATTCTTTCTTGTTGCATTGAAAGACTATGGATTTCATGAAATGAGCGATTTACCTCCTAAGATAATACCAGATTCACAAAAAATCGAAATACAAGGACAGTGGGTCTTAGTTGAGTCAGCCCAAGGCCACATTAACGGTCTTTTCCTAAATTCAAATTTCAGCGTACCATCCCCTCAAGCAATAAAATTTATTCAGAATCTTCGTGTTGTCCTTGCCTTTTCAGTTCTGGAACTAGTCCTTAAAATATATAAGCAAGGAGGGGCATTTCAGGCTCCAAACGAAAAATTGCAAGTATTAATGAGTAAGAGTCAATCCTGTCTTGCTTGGAAAAATTATAATTTAGTCGATGAAGGTAGAGACAAACGAAATAAGCTTGTGCATCAACGTTTGCAAATGGAAACAGCAAAAGCCCAAGAATACATTAACGCTATTAAAACAGAGCTGATTTTTTGGAATGTCATAAATGAGTAAGACGTTGATTCGAATCAGCAAAAAGATGCCAGAGCTTAGGCGGTTTTCAAAGGAGAATGACTGGTCAAGAAGCGGATTCATATAATATGTACATTTTTTTAATTGAATTGACAATTTGCAAACTGCCAGTGAACATAGGGCCAAATCTAATTTGATAAGTTTTATGAATCGTAGCCATTACCGGTTTTGCGTCAGGTGTCATTTAAATCACTTGAGGGTATATTCCCCGCCGCTTGCGGCGTAAACTACTCGGGTGAGCGAGTACATTCATAAGAGCCATAATGTTACGGTTTTGTTGTACCACCTGGTTTTTCCTGCCAAATATCGCTGTGCGATATTTGATTCAGCCGTCGATAGTGTGTTGAAGGAGGTTTGCCTCGAGATCGAGCAGCGGTATCAAAGGCTACTCAAAATCCCAAGGCTGCTCGGATCGCCAAATGAGCAGCCAAGGCCCTAATTGACAACGCGATCCCAACTCATACCTCACACATATTCTTCACTCATAATATTTCTTGTGCAGCACGAGACGATTCGCGCTGTGCATCGGTGGACAATGACAACACAATCATGAGATAAATGCATTTTACGAATCTATTCTCAAAAAAGGAGAAGCGATATGGCTAAAGCACGCGCTCGACACATTTTGGTCTCTACGAACGAAGCCTGTGAAAACATCAAAACGCAGATTGAAGGCGGTTCTGACTTTGCGGAACTTGCCAAAGAACATTCGTCCTGCCCGTCAGGGAAACAAGGCGGAGATCTTGGAGAGTTTGGCCCAGGTCAAATGGTTCCGGAATTTGATAAGGTTGTCTTTAATGAAGAAGTG
>BQIU01000121.1 GCA_021603905.1 Nitrospirales bacterium | reverse complement strand
CAACGGATCAAAGCACGTGACTGGTATATGCTGGATCTGGATGGGAAGCCCGCTGGGCGAGTCTTGGCCCAATGGTATGTGAAACAGGCTGCGCGTACGAGTGCGCTTGTGTCGTGGTTGTATGGTGTGTATAAGACTTGGAGCCAACGGTCTAGTCTTGCGTCGAAGATTCTTCGTGAGGAAAGGGATACTGCGGTCGCGCAATGGAAGAAATTTGTGAACACACAAGTTGATGCCTTTGCCGCCTTAGCGAAGACACATGGTTTTACTCTGAGTTTCGCGTTGTTTCCACAACCCTCTCAAATATTAGATGATCATTCGACTCTCTGGTATCAGTCTCTCATCCAAGATATTGTCACCGCACGAGGGTTGATGTTTTTTGATTTATTAGGGCCTCTGCGCCAGCTGTACGAACATACAGGTCGTGTGCCAGTCGCACCGTTTGACGCGCATTACAACGCAGCGGCTCATGAAGCGATAGCGCTCTACCTGTTGAATGCACTGCGAAGCAATGATCAGTTGCCGGTTGAGTCCTAATGGAGGCATGAGTCATATGTCCCGGCTCTTGACTTTTGGCAGAACCGCGTAAGGGTAATTTTCAATGTGTGGAATCTACGGACTTTTGAGTTTCTCCGAACAGAACCCTGAGCATCCGGGTGTTCTTCGGCGTATGGGTGATGCCATGGTGCACCGTGGGCCAGATGATGACGGCGAGTACGTGGGAAAGGGTGTGCTTCTGGGGATGCGTCGTCTTTCGATCATTGATGTCGCTGGAGGGCATCAGCCGATAACGAACGAAAATGGAACGGTCTGGGTCGTGTGTAACGGTGAAATTTATAACTTTCGAGAATTACGGGAAGAACTCCGTGGATTGGGGCATACCTTCCAAACCGGGAGTGATAGCGAAGTAGTGGTTCATGCGTATGAAGAATATGGAGATGACTTTGTTTCACACCTGGACGGAATGTATGGGTTTGCTCTGTGGGATGTCGCTCGTCGGCGACTTCTCGTGGGTCGTGACCGCCTCGGTATTAAACCCCTCTATTACCTTAACGACGGTTCCCGGTTAATCTTTGCATCGGAAGTCAAGTCAATCTTAGTCATTCCAGGCGTCAGCACCGAACTTGACCCGCTGGCGCTCAGAGAATACTTGACCCTCGGCTATACGCCAGCACCGTACACCATGTTTCGTGGCATTCGTAAACTGCCGCCCGCATCACTCATGGTGTGTGAGCATGGTCAATGCGATATTCAGAATTATTGGCAATTTCCAGACCAGGTTGATCATTCAATGAATGAGCGAGACTGGGCGGATCAGTTAATTAAAGGCTTTGAGTCTGCCGTGGTTTCGCAAATGGTGAGCGATGTCCCTCTTGGAGCCTTTCTCAGCGGAGGGATTGATTCAAGCAGCGTGGTGGCGTTGATGGCGAAACATAGCACGCAACCGGTGAAAACGTATTCGATCGGATTTGAAGATTCGGATGGTGGCCAGTACTACAATGAGCTTCCCTATGCTCGGCGAATCTCAGAACTCTTTGGCACCGATCACAAAGAAATTCTGGTTAAGCCTGACGTTGCACAACTGCTTCCTCGACTCCTCTGGCATATGGATGAGCCAATGGCCGATGCCGCATTTATTACGACGTACTTAGTGGCGGAATTTGCCCGGCGCGATGTGACCGTGATTCTTTCAGGCGTTGGAGGCGATGAGTTGTTTGGGGGGTACCGCCGGTATCTTGGCGAGTATTACGGACAATATTATAATCGTCTGCCAGGCTGGATGCGTCGCCATGTCTTGACGCCTCTTGCGCATCGTCTTCCGAGTGATCGCCATTCTCCGCTTTTGAATTTGTCTCGTTATGCACGAAGTTTTATGCTGTCGAATGAGCTCACGTTTGATGAGCGATACCGTACCTATGTGCAAGTGTTTAGTCGGATGCAGCGGAGTCGCCTGCTTCAAGAACCATGTAATACGGAGGTGGATGCATTGGGGGCGGTGTTAGCAGAGTCGGGAAACGGTGATGCCTTGCGGCGTCTGCTATATGTGGACATCTCGACCCAATTGCCTGATGACTTATTGTTGCTCACCGACAAAATGACCATGGCGACTTCTCTGGAATGTCGGGTTCCGATTCTTGATCAACGGCTCGTTGAACTTTCCGCACGTATGCCATCTCGATATAAGATTCATGGACGGCATCTCAAGCATATTTTGAAAGTTGCATTTAAGGGGATCCTTCCGGATGATATCCTCTTTCGTAAGAAACGTGGATTTGGCGCACCCATGGGAGCATGGCTCAAAGGTGCCCTTTCACCGCTCCTCAGGTCTGTTCTTTCTAAGGAATCGATTCAACAACGCGGGGTATTTGATTGGCATGAAATTGAGCAAACCATCGCCCTGCATGAGGCCAATAAAGAAGACCACACCGATCATTTGTTAGCGTTGATGAACTTTGAGTTGTGGAGCCGCATGTATCTGGATGGGCAGTTGCCGGTTGATGTGGCCGCCCAACTTCAGGACGAGTTAGTGCATTGAATATCTTTTATCTTTGTCATCGTTTCCCCTATCCGCCTAGTCGGGGAGGAAAAATACGTCCATTTAATATGATCAAGCATATGAGCGAGGAGGGGCACAACGTGACGGTGGCGTCCTTAACTCGTTCTGATGAAGAATCGAAAGCGGCTTTGGGTATCCGCGACTATTGTGATGATTTTATGTTTGAACAAGTGAATGCCTCGTCCGCCGTTCTCCGCATGATTGGCAGTATCCCCACAGCATCCCCCGCGAGTATGGGATATTTTTATTCGCCTCGTCTCAAGCGTCGAATTGCAGGGGCACTTGCTGAACGTCGATTCGATCTCATTTTTGTTCACTGTTCCTCTGTCGCACCTTATGTGGCCGATGTACGGACCATTCCAAAAATTCTGGATTTTGGTGATATGGACTCGCAGAAATGGCTGATCTATTCGAAATTTCGTCGCTTCCCCATGTCACTCGGCTATCGTCTTGAAAGTGTGAAACTTCGAAAAGCTGAAGAAGATCTCGCTAAAAATTTCAATATCTGCACTTGTACGACCAAGGCCGAGCTGGAGACGCTGAATAGCTATGGCGTGTCCGTTCAGACCGATTGGTTCCCAAATGGTGTGGATACCAAATATTTTTGTCCCATTGAAGACCCCTACGATCCGGACGTCATTTCATTTATTGGCCGAATGGATTATTTCCCAAATCAACAGTGCATGATGTGGTTTTGCCAAAACGTCATGCCGGCCATTCGTGAACAGCGACCCAACACAAAACTGTGGATTGTGGGTGCCAATCCTTCGAGTGCCATACGTGCTCTGGAGAACCTCCCAAATGTGACGGTGACGGGGTCTGTGGAAGATGTGAGGCCTTTTATTTATCGATCTGCCGTGAATGTCGCTCCTTTATCCATCGCGCGAGGGACGCAGAATAAGCTGCTTGAGGCCATGGCTATGGGAATCCCTGTTGTCACGAGTGAGCAGGCTGCTGGGGGAATTGATGCGGTTCCCGGAGAAGATTTTCTGACGGCTTCGACCGTTGAAGGCTATCGAGATGCGGTCCTTCGTCTTCTGAATAATCCGCAAGACCGAGATCAGTTTGCTCGCAGTGGTCGGTCGCGTGTGTTATCGCACCACAGTTGGAAAAACTCGATGAACAAATTGGATATGTTGATTGAAAAGTGTTGTGAATCCTCCTGAGGTGCCTCGGTATTCCTATCGCGATATTTCCCTTTGACCTTTCCCATCATTCGTCCTAGATACCCTGAGTTTGACTTTAGCTATCGTTTCATCGTCTCAATGCGTATTCGCTGATCTTAGTTGTTTTCTTGTGTTATGTTCTGAATGGGTGCCTTGATGACAGGCGTTTTTCTCTGTCTTCATGGTATTGCCATGTTGTTGGATTGGATGATTTTTATAAAATCAGCTTATCAATGGAGACTAGGGTGAAGACTGAAAATTTTAAAACAGTTGTTCGAGAAAGTCATGAGTCGTAAATTGACACGTGATACGACAAAGCTGCGTTTGGGTATTGCTGCAGCTTTTGTCAGTATCTTGATTCTGGTTGTCCTCTTAGAAACAGCTGTGCGTGTTCGACAGTGGGTCAAGTACGGAACGGCGACCACCTCCGTCCAAAGCTTTACGGTTGATCAACAGACCGGGTTACGTGTGCCTAAGCCAGGAACCAAGACGGGACGGATTCAAGTCAATTCATTGGGGTTTAGGGGTCCAGAATTAGAGATGCCCAAGCCTCAAGGTACGGTTCGTCTTGCTTTTCTGGGTGGATCAACGACCTGGTGTGCGGAAGTCAGTAGCAATGAGATGACATGGCCTCATCTGGTCTGGAAAGAACTCAAGACATTATACCCTGAGGTTAGGTTTGATTATCTCAATGCTGCCGTTCCTGGATACTCGGTCGGAGAGTCCCTGTTGACCTTAGAGCATCGTGTGAAACCGCTTTCGCCGGATGTGATTGTGATTTACCATGCCACCAATGATCTCAGCTATATCACTCGGAAGTTGGCTAGGGCTCAGGGTATTTTCTCTGGAAGAACTGAAGATCCTAGCTGGCTTGCTCAGTGGTCTCTGACCTGGTTCCTCATTGAAAAAAATTTAGAATTGAATGAACGACAAAACAAAGCCAAGGAAGGTACGGCTCAACTTTTATTTCAGTCTACTGAGATCGCACAGGAGTTTTCTGAGCAGCTAGAGCCACTTGTGGATGCGAGTCGCTCGGTGACGCCTCTTGTCGCGCTGGCAACGTTTTCCCACAAATTTAGGAACGAACAAACCTTGGAAGAGCAACTTCAGGCGATGAATACCTCTATTTACTATATGCCCTATATGACACCACAGGGGCTATTTGATGCTTTTGATGCGTTTAATGCCGTCATTCGTGAAACGGCTAAAAGGCGCCAGGTTCTCTTGATCGGAGGTGAGAATCGTATTCCTGGCGATGATCAACATTTTAATGATTCTGTACACTTTAAAGATGCAGGCAGTCAGGCTATGGCTGTGCGAGTGACTGAGACACTTAAGCAGTCATCGCAGTTCCAAGATTTACTCAAGATGGTCCCTTCATCTCCTTGAACTTCCAACGTTTGATGTGGGACATGACGCTGGGTTACTTGAATACCTGACATCTAAAGGATACCGTCGTTACGATAGATTACCCATCAGTTACGCTTGGTCTTTGCCCGATCGTATTCAAGGGCTGACTCGACGGGAACTTATTGGGATTTGTTTGTTGACTGTTTGTGTTCGTATACGGTACATGCGTGGGGCATTCATACCCCACGCATGTACCGAAAAGGATGGAGGAAGAGAGATTGTTCTTGATGGCTTAAGACACAATCATCAATGATCAGTTCGGTAACTTTGTGTGGCTAATAATAAGTTGATCGTACCAGACGTACCCAACTGGATGTGTTTGGCTTTTGTTTTTATTGGTTTGATACGGAAGGAACCAGAGTTTGCCGTATCCTTTATTATTGCGAAGCTTGATTTCGAAATCAATTGTTAAGATGCTGGGCTTCCCTTCATGGGATACCCATAAACGAACACGACTCTTTTCCCCAGGTTGCCCGTGTTTGAGAGCAACTTGAAAGGTCATCCATTCGTCAGGAACATATTCAACGCATGTCGGAGAATTTTCTGGCCAATCAGATCGGAGGCACGGTCCCGGTCCTCCAGGCTGGTAGTCAAAATCATAGCGTCCGACTCTGGTGACGAATCCATCATTAAATCCACAGGCATGATACATGTTCGGATACCCGTGTTGATTCGTATCAACGAGCACAATTTCATTGCTGGAGCATGAGAACTCATCAGCGGCTCCGATCATGCCCTGCTTCCACCCGGCACCGGGGTCATATTTTGTATTTAGAAAACTCGCAGAAAATCGTTGTTTCCACTGAATGAACACTTCTTGGCCCGGACCGATTGATTGGCCGTTGAGAAAGTCCGCAAAGCGCACGTGATATTGCCCGGACCCGCCGCTCCCACTATTTGATGGAACGGTAAACTTTAAGGTGCCATCGACGATTTCTGGACAGCCTTTAGTGGGATCACTCTTCAGTTTTTCGCACCGTCCGTCATTCGATGTGATGGCCTCTCGCAGGTCGCTCTTGTCGGTAGGTAATGGATCATTAAAATCCTGACAAAAAATCGTTGTACTTTGTTGGCAGAGCATAGCAAATTCGGCTCCAGGCAATCTTGGCGTTTTTGGTGGATTCTCTGTTGGAAGTGGGGACGGTGGGTTCTGAGATTGAACGACTACCAGCTTGGTTGGAGAGTTCGGTGCGACGTTATCCCCAGAGACACTGTCTTCGGTATCCGGAGTCGATTCAGCTGTGGGTGGAGCTACGGGTGTCCCACCTTGAGCGTGTTTGTACAACCAGATTGTTGATTTATCGCCAGCATAATCCCCGTACATGATTACGCCATATGTGTTAATTGGCACGACGAAGCCGTCGACGGTATTGGCTGAGTAACGATTGAGTGCACTTGGTCTGGTTGCCTCGTCGTCTATGACGCTCCACGTGTTTGTCTTAAAGTTAAACGCATAAAACTTCCCAATATTATTCAATACCAGAAGGTCTCCCGTTACGGGATCGATGGTAATCAGTCCGCCTTCTTTGGCATGAGGGAGCTGTAAGATGGTTGGCGCATCTGGTAATTTTGTAATCACTCCATTTGCGTCCATCTTGCACCAAGATTTTGACGTAGGAAATCCTGAGGCACTCGTATTGCCCCCACCGAAGACGATGGTATGGGTGATGGGATTATAGGAAGCAAAATTATGGTACCACCCTCTTTGAGGTTGCCCTGGTCCCTGAAAGCATTCATATTTTTTAGAGGCGTACACGCTCCAGGTGTCTGAATCGTAATCATATTCTCGAATGGATCCGTTGGAGCCATCGAAGACATACCATTTTTTGCGTTCGGGGAAATATTCAAGCGCATGCGCAATGCCACCCCCATTGGGCCCCTGGGCCCCCTTCCTCCAAGTTTTTTGGGTAATATCGTAATGATAGATGTTGGTAAAGTTTGGAGTAATTTTCACAAATCCTAAGAGACGATGTTTGGGCGAAATCGTGTTGTGATTATACCCGTGTCCAAGTGAAGACTTTTGACCCATGACGAGGAGATCTCTTGTCCAGGTATTCGATGCATCCGTATAAATATGTAGTTGTGAAGAATTGTAATGTCCTGATCCGAGAAACAGCACTTGCTTGCCGATAGGATCCCAGGTGGCTTCTCCCATGTACTGGGTAGACCGCGCGTTGTTCCCGCCTGGGTACATTAAATAGCCTGGTGTAAATCCGTTTGTTTTCAGCTCAGCCCATGTACCTGCCGGCATAGCATTCGCCACATCCCCAAGCTCGCTCGCCGTGCTTGGTTCTGAGGCAAAGCAAATCAATGTTGTCAGCAGAAGCGCAATTGTTTGTCGTTTTACTTTTATCGTTTTCATAGTCTTCCTTTAAAGCCGAGTTCAAATAAAGCCTAATGCTACAAAAAGTAAACGATGTCTGGTCCAGCGTTCCCTAGGCGAGGCCTAGGGGGCAGGAGTGATCGTGATATAGTTTAAGATGACATGTTGTCCTTGTCGTTGCAAGTTGACGGTCAATTTTCCATCGCTGACGGTTACAGGGAAATCGGTAATGGTGAGAAATTCATTGACTCGTGTTCGTACATTTTGGATGACTGGCTTCCCCTCTACCGTAATGTGATGTGGCCCCTGAGCATAACTCGGATCACCACTGGCGAGAGAGACGAGATAGTTGCCATTGGCAAGGTTATATTGCCAGGTGGCGGTACTGCCTTTGTCGAAGTGAATAAGGGTATCTCGAGACTGATTGCGATGGAAGTTTCGTTCGCGGGTATTGACGCGAGTGGACCAGCCGTAGCCGCGGCTGCTGGAATACTGCGACCCATCATCCTTGATGAATCCTTTAGGAGTTGAGGCCGATGATGGTTGGAAGTTGATGGAGACGGCTTCGCCTCCCGAAGGCGTTCCGCCTGTAGGGGGCACTCCAGGGTTCGAATCTTCTGGGGCAATACGGACATAATTCAGAATGGTCTTTTGACTGCCTCCACTGCGAGTAAGCCGAATGTTCAATTGACCATCGGAAATGGTTACTGGGAAATTGGTGACCGTTTTAAACTGATTGACTTGTGTCGTGACATTATTGATAGCGGTTTGTCCTTCAACCACGACATGGTGTGGACCTTGTGCATAGCTGGGATCACCACTGGCGAGAGAGATAACGTACTTCCCGTTCGGTAGGTTGTAGGACCATGTCGCCGAAGTGCCTTTGTCAAAGTGGATAAAGGTATCTCGTGATTGATCTTTGTGGGCCTTGCGGTCACGGGTATTGACGCGAGTCGACCAGCCATACCCACGGCTGCTGGAGTATTGCGACCCATCATCCTTGATGAATCCAGACGGAGTAGAAGACGATGACGGTTGGAAGTTGATGGAGACGACTGAGCCCCCAATAGGTGGTACGCTCGGTGGAGGTACCGGTACAGTATTCGGATCTGCCGGGGCAATACGGACATAATTCAGAATGGTTTTTTGACTGCCTCCACTGCGAGTAAGCCGAATGTTCAATTGACCATCGGAAACGGTCACTGGGGAATTGGTGACCGTTTTGAACTGATTGACTTGTGTCGAGACATTATTGATAACGGTTTGTCCTTCAACCACGACATGGTGCGGACCTTGTGCATAGCTGGGGTCACCACTGGCGAGAGAGATAAAGTACTTCCCGTTCGGTAGATCGTAGGACCATGTGGCCGAAGTGCCTTTGTCAAAGTGGATAAACGTATCCCGCGACTGATCTTTGTGGGCCTTGCGGTCACGGGTATTGACGCGAGTTGACCAGCCATACCCACGGCTGCTGGAGTATTGCGACCCATCATCCTTGATGAATCCAGACGGAGTAGAAGACGATGACGGTTGAAAGTTGATGGAGACGACTGTGCCACCAGTTGGTGGGTTAGTAGGAGGGTTTGACGTAGCTACGAATGTGGCGGTTACGGATTTCGCGGTACTCATGGTGACGACACATGAACCAGATCCTGTGCAGGCTCCATTCCATTTAGAAAATGTTGACCCGGATTTTGGTGTGGCTGCGAGAGTAACGGATTGTCCTTCAGTGAAAGATGAATTGCAAGAACTTGTGCAGCCAATACCGGCGGGAGCACTTGAAACGGTTCCATTACCTGTGATTGAAACGGAGAGGTTGTGTTGGGGTTTTGTCGATTCTACAAATTTTATTGTTACAGACTTCGCGGCGTTCATGGTGACGACACAGGAACCTGATCCGGAGCATGCTCCTCCCCAACTGGAAAACTTCCAATTTGACTTTGGCGTGGCAGAGAGGGTAACGGACTGTCCTTCAGTGAATGATGAATTGCAGGAGCTTGTGCAGCCAATACCGGCGGGAGCACTTGAAACAGTCCCATTACCTGAGATCGAGACAGAGAGATTGTGTAATACGTTTTCCGCCTGTGTACTCACTTCCGCAGAAGGAGAACTTTCATTTCCCGCTTCATCATATGCGGTGACGGCAAAGTAATGTTTTTTTGTCGAGTCAAGATCTTCCTTACGGTGAGACGTTTTATTGTTTACATTGTCCGGAAACCCATACACGCCAGACGCTGTGCCATGATACACATTATAGCCGGCGAGATCCTCTTCCTGGTTTGGAGCCCACTCTAGCTCGACATCTTTTTCAGCGGCAGAAACAGTTAGGGAATTTGACAGTAGTAACCCAAAGGCAAGAACGATAACTGGTATATTTCGGCTCCAAGTGAACATATGAGGCCCCTCCTTAAGTAGAAAAGTCGAAGAAGGCCCCATTTCCGCGGGGTGCTGACTGAAAATCTGCCCTTCCTTCGGTGTCCCGGCTATCAGATGTGAGTTCATCTGACCCGTGGTTTTGCGTCCCTACCTCGCGGTAGGTTTGCCCTTATCGGGAAGGAGCCTTCATAGTTATGACGGTAGACGCTGTGAAGTTTAGATGATCATGTGTAGTCCTGTCCTTATTTTTTCGTGCTCACAACTAGATGAACATTGTGTTCCACATGAATAAATATATCGGCCATCTTGCCGAACACTTTAGTTGCTCCATTGAATTATCTTCTCAGGACTTCTCATCGACTCTTCTGTCTTGCTAAGAGTTAGTGTTCAGTCTCTCTGGAAGGCGTGTGGTCAAACAGGGGCCATTCAATTGTTATTGAGGTGCAATACGGACGAAATTGAGGAGTGTTTTGCTACTACCGCCTGAACGGGTGAGGCGAATCGTCAGCTGGCCGTCAGAGACGGTAACGAGACGATTGGTGACGGTGACAAATTTATTGGCCTGCGTGGAGACATTATTAATGACGGTGATGCCTTCGACTTGAATATGATGTGGCCCCTGATGATAGGTGGGATCGCCGCTGGCAAGTGAGATGTGGTACTGGCCATTGGGCAGCGTATATTGCCAGGTCACGTCGGTGCCTTGGTCAAAGTGAATGAGCGTATCCAGTGACTGATTGCTCGATCGATTCCGTTCCCGGGTGTTGACGCGGGTCGACCAGCCATAGCCGCGGGATGCGCTGAAGGGGGCCCCATCATCTTTCAGGAAGCCCGCCGGTGTGCTGGCAGAAGCCGGTTGAAAGTTAATGGAGACGGCTGAGTCGCCTAGCGGTGGGGGGGGCGGCGGGGGAGGTCCTGGTGCTGGCGGTGGAGGATTCGAACCCACCGGTGCAATACGGACGAAATTGAGGAGTGTTTTGCTACTGCCGCCTGAGCGGGTGAGGCGAATCGTCAGTTGGCCGTCAGAGACGGTGATGAGACGATTGGTGACGGTGACAAATTTATTGGCCTGTGTGGAGACATTGTTAATGACGGTGATGCCTTCGACTTGAACATGATGTGGCCCCTGATGATAGGTGGGATCGCCGCTGGCAAGTGAGATGTGGTACTGGCCATTGGGCAGCGTATATTGCCAGGTCACGTTGGTGCCTTGGTCAAAGTGAATGAGTGTATCCAGTGACTGATTGCTCGATCGATTCCGTTCCCGGGTGTTGACGCGGGTCGACCAGCCATAGCCGCGGGATGCGTTGAAGGGGGCCCCATCATCTTTCAGGAAGCCCGCCGGTGTGCTGGCAGAAGCCGGTTGAAAGTTAATGGAGACG
>BQIU01000120.1 GCA_021603905.1 Nitrospirales bacterium | reverse complement strand
CGCCGAGGACGACACGCCCTCCACCGAAGCCAGTGCGGCTGAAGAGGGATCTGAAGAAGAAGCCGAAGAGGAACTTGAAGAAGAAAAAGTCAAAGATGAAATTGATATTCAGATCGACTTACTTCAAGATCCCGAATGGGTTGTTCGCCAAGAAGCCGTCATTACCCTCGGTGAAATGGGTGATGAGCGATGCATCGAACCACTCGCACGATGCTTAAGAGATGGCGACTGGCAAGTTCGAGAAGCCGCAGTTGAAGCCATAGCCATGATCGGCTCACCTGCGGTCGACATGCTGCTGAGATATTTACGCGATTGGGACTCACGAAAGTACGCGATCAAAGCCCTTGGGAAAATTAACGATGAACGTGTTCTCGATCCACTTATTTCTATGCTGAAGAATGATGAATTTAAAGATGACGCCACTAATGCGCTTGCGGAACTTGGACTTCCAGCAGTAGAAAAACTCATTATAGCACTCAACGATAAAGATGAATTTGTACGAAAACAGTCAATTCTCGCACTAGGAGAGATCAAAGACCCAGCAGCAGTCGAACCCCTCATTGAAAACCTTAAAAATGATGACTGGTGGATTCGCCTAACCTCTGCGGCTGCCTTAGAAAAAATCGGTGACCCGCGGGGACGCGACGCGATCAAACCACTATTGAAAGATCCTGATGTCGTCGTCCAAATGCGAATCGAGCGAATGCTGAGTTCGTGGAAAAAACAACCGGTGAATGCCTAGGGCAGGAAAAGAAAGTTCAACAAAGTTAAAGGTGAATGTCAAATAGACACAGATCCACCTTTTTTTCAAGAGAAACTACGGGAGTAATTCATCAAGCTTGGCCTGAACCAGGTCAAGCGTTTCTCGTGAAACACCTTCACCTTGAACCAGACGTTGTTGCGCCTCAAGTATTTCGTACATAAGTTCTTCCACTCGCTTCCCAACGTGGCCATCGCCTTCAGCAGCTTTTGCATTCCCTAAATGCTCAAACGCTAGGCCCAATTCCTTAGCTGCGTCCTTGTACTGATGGTCCAACAATTTAGATTTCCCTTCGATGAGCCGCGCCTTTGCCTGAAGAAACTCTCGACGCAACGCAAGTTTCTCGTCTAATCCTATTGTCTGTTCAATCACGTCTCCCGATAAATCCCGTATCTTCTGCTTAATCTCGTCGGGACGTTGCCCTGTATAGTACCCAAGGCTAAACACCGCACCCAATACGACCAAAACGAGCAACATCTTCACAAGACACCCCCGCATTACTGGATATTAGAGAAGCGTGCCATCATGACCACACGATAAAAAGTCGCCAATCCAGAATGATCATGAAAAATTTAGAGGAATGGTTTGAGGAACGATCACAAGATATGTATATTCAAGTATACCAATCTTTACGAGTCAATCAAGAATCTACATCGATTGGCAGGAAAGCCTGTTCATTGCCAAGAAATCCCCTTGGAGAATTAAGCATGCCCAACTGGTTGATCCCCGCTTGATTGAGCTAGCGATGCAACCACAGCAAAACGTTCTCCAATAATACGAGTCACACGATTCATATGCTGAGTCAACTCTTTGGCCTCCTGTGGTTGAAGATCACGCTGAAACTGAGGATGAATGCCCCACCACGAATCTATTTCTTCTCCTGAAACTTTTGACATCACACGAACGAGTTTAATCGTCTGAGTTCGCTCTGATCCATCTTGGGAAATCGCTGAAGACGAATCTGAAGGCTTACGAACTTCTGCCTCTACAGACTCTGTGCTCTTAGACTGAGACGATGAAGCTGCCGCATCTTCAAATAGTTTGCTCAATGCCGGAACAACGGAACTGACACATAACAACGCGGCAGAAGTGAGCTCTTTACTACCTGAAGCTTCCATTTTACCGGTCACTCGGACGGCAAAGGCCTGAAAAAAGGCATCACGCTCCTTGCTTTCTTCAGTCACCACAAATTTATGTCGTTCATAAATCTGCCGACTTTCGGACACCGTCTTGCCAATTGCTAAGATCACTTCCATATCATCAATTTCTGCGGCACTCATAGTCGGCGCTAAATTCGTGCGTAGCTGCGCGCTCACAGAATCTTCCAGACTATTCATAAACTCCGGTTGATCTTGAATAGGGATATGGAACGCGGACAAACGATCGATAAGATTAAATTGCACGCGGAGGAACTCTAAATAGACTTCCCACTCTTGCGTGCGATTAAGCTTCAACGAATGCTTCTGGTCGGTTCGCTTCATCAACGCAACCGACTCTCTAGCAACACCAAGCATGGTATCGGCAAGGTCCTTCAAGATAGGTCCATAGGTTTCAGTTAATTTCATAGCGCCGCCTTACATGAGAGATAGTAAAGCAAAAGTATACCGCATACTTTCTGGACCTGTCCAAGGTATCACGAATCCGTGAATAGAAGGCAGAGCTATGTATTTCCTCTATGACTCTCACGCTGATTTCCCGTGGAAATGGGTAGGCATCGTCGATGATACTGGACAGAGAAAGAATTCTTCGCCATAAATGAAATGCCCGAGAAAAGCCTGGTTATTCAAAGAGTATGGCTAGTATCTCATCGAAACTTTCAGCGTTCGCGACAAGAATGACCAATCATTGCAACCCCAGAACTCGTATGCTATACACGCCACTAGAAGGAAAAAACGTATCTCGTTGTTCGTATCTCGCATTTCGTGAGAAGATTTTTCTATTTTTTCTTTACGAGATGCGATTCATGGGCAACGAACAACGCATGTTGAGACAAGCATCGATTTATAAATATTGGGGTCTTCATGACACGCGAGGCCTCGCCCTTCACTCAACTCAGCATTAGTTACGAGTATTTATGGATTCTGTAACTCCGGGCTCAAAACTTTATGTGTTGAAACGTCCGGCGGCGGATGCCCCCGCACCAACACTATCTCTCAATTACGCCGAGGAGTTGAATCCTCAACAATTAGCTGCCGTCGAAGCCGTTAACGGTCCGGCATTGGTCATCGCTGGAGCCGGAAGCGGTAAAACACGGACGCTTGTCTATCGGGTAGCTCGACTCATTGATTTAGGCATCCCCCCCGCCTCAATTCTCTTACTCACTTTCACACGAAAATCAGCACAAGAAATGCTCGACCGAGTAGGGTATTTAATAGGCGGCAGAAGCGAACAGGTGGCTGGAGGCACCTTCCATTCCGTCGCCAATATTTTATTGCGGCGTTACGGTCGCTCAGTGGGACTCGAGCCAGGCTTCACCATTCTCGACCGTGGAGACTCAGAAGATCTCATCAACCTACTTCGCGGACAACTGGGCTTGAATGATGTCGGAAAACGGTTTCCCCGAAAACGCACGATCGCCGATATCTACAGTAAGAGTGCGAATACGCTTGAAAGTTCGGAAGATATTCTACTGAATGACTATGCTCACTTTGGTGAATTTTTAGAAGAACTCACCAAACTCCAGCAAGCCTATGAAACAGCCAAGCGTCAGCGTCAATTAGTAGATTATGATGATTTACTCGTCAAACTTCGTGAACTCCTCCACACTGACGAGACTGCTCGTCACAATATTTCTCAAGTTTTTCGGTATATTTTAGTTGATGAATACCAAGACACGAATCGATTACAAGCCGATGTGGTTCGAAAACTAGCAGCCACCCACGACAACGTGATGGTCGTTGGCGACGACTCTCAATCGATCTATGCCTTTCGGGGAGCCACATTCCGAAATATTATGGAATTCCCGACATTATTTCCCGATACCACGATTTACAAACTCGAAGAAAACTACCGTAGCACTCAACCCGTGTTACAACTCGCTAATCGCTTAATCGAACAGGCTCCAGAAAAATATACGAAAGAACTCTTTACGAAAAAACTAGAAGGTCCGCTCCCTGTCCTGGTGCAAGCCACTGGAGAAAATGCCCAATCACGATTTATTGCGCAAAAGATTTTAGAACTCAGAGAAGAAGGCATCGCGCTGGATGAGATCGCCGTCCTCTTTAGATCCAGCTTTAATGCATTCGATCTTGAGTTAGAACTCACTCGTTGCAATCTTCCATTTGTGAAACGAGGCGGTTTCAAATTTATTGAGACCGCCCATGTCAAAGACCTCTTGGCGCATCTCAGAGTCATGCATAACCCGCTTGATACGGTCAGTTGGAATCGCATTCTCCTGTTGATCGAAGGGGTCGGCCCGAAAAAAGCCAAAGATGTCCTCGTCGCACTCCTCAATACCGCGCGGCCTTACGAAGTCCTAAAAGGCGGAACAGGACGATCAGCTCATGGCCTTCGGCAACTGGCATCACTGCTCGAAGCTGTCGCTGAACACGACACCTTGACCCCAGCCGAACTCATTGGCGAAACCATGGAATACTATCTGCCGGTGCTCAAAGATCAATACGATGACTATCCTAAACGGATTCGAGACTTAGAGCATCTGAGCGTCATGGCTGAACGCTATCACCAATTGAGTGATTTTTTAGCAGACCTCACGCTCGAACCGCCAAATGAAAGTATCATCGACATCGAAGCCCCGGATCGTGACAACGAACGCCTCGTCCTCTCGACCATCCATTCAGCCAAAGGCCTGGAATGGCGATGCGTGTTTGTCATCTGGCTCGTTGATGGACGATTTCCTTCCGCCTATTCATTCGCTGAAGACGATGAACTCGAGGAGGAGCGTCGGCTCTTGTATGTCGCGATCACTCGTGCCAAACAAGAATTATTTCTCACCTATCCCATTAATGTGTACGACAAAATGACCGGATCGGTGCTATCAAAACCTTCACGATTTCTTGATGACATTCCGTCCTCGTTTATGGAAACCTGGAATCTCATCGAAGAAGATCAATCGTATCATTGGAGCTAAGAAGAGGATGTGGAGAAGACAAACAACCGCAATCATTCTATTCGCAATAACAACAAGCATTCTCGTGACAATTGCCCCTCAGTCCATATGGGCTGAAGATGATCAGACGTCAGCTCGAACTCAGGCCCAACACCCATGGCCCGCACTCGTTGAACAGGCCGAAGCCCATGGTCTGCCAACCGAATTCCTCAAAGAAATTGACCCAAAATTTGTCACCGTGGTTTTTGAAGACCTCCGAACCTATGCCGCGGAATATCACCCGGAAGACCATCGGATGATCCTGAATATGCGGCTCTCGTTTAACAAAGCCGGAGGGGTCTTGGCCGAACTGAATCGTATGACTCACCATGACCTCGGCCTGCTGTATCATGAATTATTTCATGCATACCTGGACTTTCTTTTTTCCGCGCCCGATCCCCAAGCGCTCAGCCCGACAGGTCAAGCAATTCTCAATTTAGCCAACGACCAATTGCGCTGTCACTATCGTTTTGTCCGCATTAACCCCATTCGCCAACGAAAGGCGGCAACTGAACTAAGGTTTCTCTCTAAAGAAGATGCCTGGGAAGTGCTCAACGAAACATGGGCGGTCTTTGTCGGGTGGGCTGTCTGGAGTAAATTGGAAATCTTCAAAGGCGATATGACCAACGCCACCTGGAATCCTGAGGCAGTAAAAGACTGGAGCCAGCGACTGACACAAGCCTCACAAAGCGGTGAACTGCTCGGGTACTATGAACCTGACGACCCTGAAGAGCGTCGCGTAGCCAGAAAACGATTCATCGCCCCATCAAACGGTATGACTACCCAGGACGTCGAACGAATCCTGACGGATATTCTCAAATCGCCGCCAGAGATCGTCCAAGCCTCAACCGCCGTCATGGAGCAGGCCCAAGCCGCAGGCGAACCACCACCGTCATGTGAGTAAAGCGAAACCCAATAATACCATGCCAAACAATACTGTCCGACACAGCGCAGGTAATACGAGGAACGTTCAAAGACTACTGGTACGGCTTTACCCTACCTTTCCATACTAGCTAGACATCGATATTTAATCCATGCTAGCTTCAATTTTGCTTGGTCAAGGAATTTTGCGCCTGTAGCTCAGTGGATAGAGCACTGGCCTCCGGAGCCAGGTGCCGCAGGTTCAAATCCTGCCAGGCGCACCACAAAAGCGTATCTCGTCTCTTGTGAAGCGTATCTCGTGAATAAAATGCGAATACTCTTTCCGTGAAATACGAGGGACGAATAACGAGATACGGGTGATAATATATAATTAGGCTGTAGTATTGAAGATTATTCAAAAAATTCATCTAGCAAGACCATATTCGTGAAACGTCGCTCGTTGTTCGTATCTCGTAAAAACTCTCTTTGTTTTTCACGAAATACGCTTCACGAACGACGAGATACGTTTTTTTATCCCTCTCGGTGGGTCGTTAGCTCAGCTGGTAGAGCAGCTGACTCTTAATCAGCGGGCCACAGGTTCGATCCCTGTACGACCCACCAATTATTTCAACGTAAGCGTAAGACACTGCCTGAGCATATAAAAACTTAAGGTATGGCTGTCATATCGAAACACGCTGAAGAACTCCTCCACGACTCTATCCTCACTGAAATAGTGCAACGATTAACAAATGCATTTCACCCGGAAAGCATCTACCTGTTTGGCTCTGTTGCACGCGGAGAAGCAGGACCGCACAGCGACTACGACTTGCTTATGGTGATTAGGGATTCATCGCTGCCCAGGTATCGGCGCGATCAAGCAGCATTCAGAGTCCTGACAGGAGTAGGGGCATCTAAAGATATTCTTGTTCTGACGAAAAAAGAGTTCGAGAGTCAACGAAAAGCGCCCTCTTCCCTCCAAGCCACTGTCGAGCGGGAAGGGATTCTTCTCTATGCAGCCTGAAACTACAGCCGAAGCAAAAGCGTGGTTTCAAAAAGCAGCCAACGATCTTCGCGGGGCCGATATCGATCTAGCGGCCAACCCACCACTTATCGAGGATGCACTTTTCCACTGCCAACAGGCTGCAGAAAAATCTATGAAAGGCTTCCTTGCAGCCCACGAGCAGATTTTTTGAAAAACCCATGATCTTGATGAACTGGGCCAAAAGTGCGAAAACATTGATCCCAGTTTAATGTCCATACTCACAACAGCTCGCGACCTTAACCCATGATTGGCAACTGCAAAAGTTTCTGAAACGTATAAAACTAGACTTGACCCTATGACTTAAAAATTTAACAAAAAGAAAAACTTCCGTTCTTGAAGCGGGTGATAAAAGACTGAATAATTTTCGTAACAATGAACAGGCCAAGGGAAATTTCGGTAACAACGATTTTGCAATTATAGAATCTATGTACACAAAACTGCTCACAAAGATCAGTTCAATTTCCAACAAATTAGACATAATCAAGAAAAAGTTACCGGAGAGTCTGTCCAACTAATTTTTCCAATTTTCTTGAATTCAAGTCAATCGCATCGAAAATTTATTGATCAACCGACCGCCGAAGTGCTTACAGTATCGGGCGCCCTACGAAGTCTTTCGCGAAGCCCGTGGTGCACTTGACGGTTGAATGTGGGATCAGAGCAAAATCCATAAACAGATCCTACAACAGGTTTTCTCAAGAACTGGTGCTTATAACATATTAGAAAGTTGTTCCTTTAGTTCCCGTCACCTACTGACTCCTGAGCCTCTGAGGAAAACCAGGAAAAAGCTTATTCTCTTTTGTTGAAGAATCAGAAGAAAAGGGAAAGTATGGACTTAAGACTAGCAGATATTGAAATTCCAGAAGATAAACCGTTCAAAAATGATCAACTAGGTCGTAATAGAGAGATAGCTCAGCTTACCCAAATAATTTCTACTCTTGACCAACCTTCTGTCCTAGCCATTGATTCCAGTTGGGGAACAGGAAAAACAACCTTTCTTCGTATGTGGCAGGCTTCTATAAGAAAGGAATTTCCCTGCCTGATTTATAATGCTTGGGAAAACGATTTTACCGCAGACCCCTTAGTCTCTTTCATTGGAGAATTAGAAAAGGAACTTGATCTATTTGAAATAAGCGATCCTAAAGTAAAGAGAAAATTAAAGAGGGCACTGGGTGAAACGAAAAAAGCAGGTGGAACATTTCTAAAAAGAGCCCTTCCACTTATGCTGAGAGTTGCCTCAGGAGGCATCTTATCAGTAGATGGAAAAGTTTTAGATCAATTGACAAACCTCACCGAAGGACTTGCTGAGGATTTTTTCAAAGAATACGAAAAAAGTAAAAAGAGTATTAGCGCCTTTAAAGAAAAGTTGGAGGATTTCATTAATTATCTTGGAGAAACTAAATTCGAGGGAAAACCTTTTATTGTATTTGTCGATGAGCTTGATAGATGCCGACCGCCCTTTGCCATTCAGCTTTTAGAAAGAATAAAGCACTTTTTTAATGTTAAGGGAATGGTCTTTGTTCTGGCCATAGACAGAAAGCAACTTGGGGAATCTATGAAAGTCGTCTATGGCAGCGGAATGGATGTCGCAGGATATCTTAGGCGGTTTATAGACATTGATTACAAATTAAAACAGCAATCTGGACCTGAGTTTTCCAATTATCTCTTTCAAACGATGGGAACTAATTCTCTATTGAGCAGGCTGAGAATTGATGAACACAAAAACGAATTTTTGAATGAATTTAAAGACCTTTCTCAGCTTTTATCATTATCTTGTCGGGAACAGGTTCACTTATGTTCTCGGTTCAATTTATTCTTGCGAATGACCCAAGACGACAGTTTTTACCACTCATCATTCGCATTGGTACTTATAGCCATAAGGGTTAAAGAGGAAGATTTTTATCAAGAAATTGTGAAGGGAACTACTTCTCCGTATGACATACTGCTTAAAATAAATTCCCTTTCAGGTAGGGAAGATTGGCGTTTCAACTTGCAATGGGGCAGTAGCTTAGACGCCTTCCTCAGATCAGCCAAATACACCCCAGCTGCAATTAGGGAGGAATTGCAAAGATTTGAGAAAACACAAAAAGAAGAAAACTATCTCCAAAAACTGCAAGAAAACTTACAGTTAAGATACCAGGAAGGTGTATATACTACCTTGCGTAAGCTAGGTTCTAATGGGAAACAATTATTCGTTCAATTAGTCGATAAAATTGAACTCATTGGAAGGTTTGACTGGAATGATTAGGACTTGAAAGATGAAAAAATGTGCACTAATTATTCAAGTCCTTTAAAGGCTTAGGCGCTAATTCTAAGTGCAACACTTTCAGCTGGGATCGCTTAAATGTAAATGGGGTCAAATCTAAATGGGGTCAAATCTAGTTTTATCGTATAGAAAAATGTATACTGACGCATTATGGCTAGACCGTTACGAATAACATTTGACGGGGCGTGGTACCACGTGATGAATCGCGGGGCTGGGCGCAAGGCGGTCTTTACCAATAACGAGCAGCGCGAGTACTTCTTGGCTTTATTGGCCGAAACCTCTGACCGTTTCAACGCAGAGTGGCATGCCTACTGCCTGATGGACAATCATTACCATTTGCTGGTGCGCACGCCAGAGGCCAATCTGCAACGGATCATGCGGCACCTGAATGGGTTGTATACCCAGTTCTACAATCGAACGGAAGGACGAGACGGTCCCTTATTTCGAGGGCGGTATAAGGCCATCTTGGTCGAAGCCCAGGCGTATTGGACGCAATTATCCCGCTATATTCACCGGAATCCATTGGAGGCCGGACGAGTGAAACGGCTTGATCAGTATCGATGGTCCAGTTATCTCGCCTACATCGGCACACACACACGTCCGCCATGGCTTACCTGCGCCTATATCCTAAAATCCCTGTCCTCCAGGAGACCGATTGAGGCCTACAAAGCCTTTGTCGCGGAAGGCATTGATGACGAAATATTAGAGTTTTATGCCAAGAGCAAACAACCGCCGGTTCTGGGAAGTGATGCGTTTAAACAGACCCTTACATTACGGAATAAAAAGGTTATTGATGTGCCAGATTTGCGAGAGGCACGGGTCAAGCCAACGGTTACACGCATCATCGAAGTCGTCGGTCAACGTCTGAATGTCAATCCCAAGAGCATAAAGACCTTACAAAGGGGGCGAACGTCAAACAACCCAGCCCGAGGACTCGCGATGTATCTGTGTCAACGGGAGGCGGACATGAGATTGGGAGAGATTGCCCAGCGATTTGGATTGAAACATTACGCCAGTGCTAGCAGCAGCATTCGTCAGTTTGAGACGCGGTTAGCCGAAACCCAATCGTTACAACGGCATGTGAGGCGAATTAAACGGGATTTGGCTCGTTCTTCCTCTCGAGACACGCGATGAAAGCGATGACCTTTACAGAACCCGGCGGCCCTGAGGTGCTGCAAGTGACTGATGTGCCTGATCCTCTACCGAAAGCTCATCAACTCCTTGTACGTGTCCATGCTACGGCCTTGAATCGAGCAGACCTTCTACAGCGACGTGGCCAATATCCGCCGCCGCCAGGGGAACCTGATATTTTAGGCCTTGAGTTGTCCGGAGAAATTCAATCATGCGGAAAAGCCGTGCAGGGATTTGCTCCAGGTGAGAACATTGTTGCCTTAGTCGGAGGCGGTGGGTATGCGGAACTCGTGGTGGTTGATTACCGGCTTGCAATGAAAATTCCTGAAGGGCTCTCGTTCAACGAAGCCGCCGCCATCCCTGAAGCCTTTTTCACGGCTCAGGAAACAGTATTGACTCTTGGAGGGCTTCAATCCAGAGAAACAGTGTTGATTCATGCCGCAGGCAGCGGCGTGGGGACCGCTCAGGTACAAATGGCAAAATCCATTGGTGCCCACGTGTTAGTCACAGCGGGGACTACAGAAAAATTACAGATGGCCGCACAGCTCGGCGCTGACGCCGGCTGCAATTACCAAGAGCAGGACTTTGCCGAATGGGTACAAATGCAGACCGAGGGGAAAGGCGTCAATCTAGTCGTAGATCCCGTCGGTGCCGTGAATTGGCAAAGAAATTTTCACTGTTTAACACCGCTGGGACGACTGGTGATTTTTGGACTGATGAGCGGACAGAAACAGGAAACTGATTTAAGACCGTTGCTGACGAAGCGATTGACGGTGAAGGGCACAGTGTTACGGACGAGATCTGTGGATGAAAAAATTGCTATAACTCAACGCTTTGTGAAACGGTGGCTCGTGCCCTTGGCCAAGGGCACGATTCGCCCCGTGATCGATTCCGTCTTTCCGATAACTAAGGCGTCCGACGCGCATCGTTATATGGAAGCCAATCGGAATATCGGAAAGATTGTATTGGATGTCCGAAACTTCGAATAGCATGCCTCTTTAACTATAGAACCCTCTGCAAAAGTCCTCTGAATTGAGGGGGTTGGTCTCTCGAATAGTTTTTTGAGGTGGGCTTCTTGTTTCAGGTCCTCGTTTTGTTTCCCTTCACCTCCCGTTTCGGGGCTTGTTGACGCCGTTTAGCCTG
>BQIU01000119.1 GCA_021603905.1 Nitrospirales bacterium | reverse complement strand
TGGAAGGGCATACAAGTCGGGTGAACTGTTGTGCAATCGATCCGACAGGCCAGTGGATTGTCTCGGGTGCAGGGGACAACACCCTGCGGGTGTGGGAGGCGGCCACCGGGGCGCTCAAGCAGGTGCTGGAAGGGCATGCCGGCGGGGTTCAATGTTGTGCAATCGATCCGACAGGCCAATGGATTGTCTCGGGTGCAGGGGACAACACGCTGCGAGTATGGGAGGCGGCCACCGGGGCGCTCGAGCAGACGCTCGTAGGGCATGCCGGCGGGGTTCAATGTTGTGCGATCGATCCGACAGGCCAGTGGATTGTCTCGGGTGCAGGGGACAACACCCTGCGAGTATGGGAGGCGGGCACTGGGGGACTCAAGCAGGTGCTGGAAGGGCATACAAGTCGGGTGAACTGTTGTGCAATCGATCCGACGGGCCAATGGATTGTCTCGGGTGCAGGGGACAACACCCTGCGGGTATGGGAGGCGGCCACTGGGGGACTCAAGCAGGTGCTGAAAGGACACCATAAGTGTGTTGAATGTTGTGCGATCGATCCGACGGGCCAGTGGATTGTCTCGGGCTCATCGCACTGTACGCTGTGGGTAAGCGAGGTGGCCACCGGGGCACTCAGGACTACGTGGGATGCGCATGTGCATGGGGTGAGCTGTTGTGCGATCGATCCGACAGGCGAGTGGATTGTCTCGGCGGGCAAAATGGATAACATATTGCGAGTATGGGAGGCGGCCACCAGGGGGGTACTCAAGCAGACGCTGGAAGGGCATACAAGTCGGGTGAACTGTTGTGCAATCGATCCGACGGGCCAATGGATTGTCTCGGGTGCAGGGGACAACACCCTGCGAGTATGGGAGGCGGCCACTGGCGCACTCAAGCAGGTGCTGGAAGGGCATACAAGTTGGGTGAACTGTTGTGCAATCGATCCGACGGGCCAATGGATTGTCTCGGGTGCAGGGGACAAGACGCTGCGGGTGTGGGAGGCGGCCACCGGGGTGGGTGTCATTAGCATCCGTGTCGATGGTGAATTGTCAGATTGTGCATGGTTCCCAGACAGTCAAAAATTCGTAGCGGTAGGGACGCGTGGTGTGTATGTGTTTGAATTTGTGCCGAATCCCAAGAAGCGATGGAGATCTTCGTAAACAAAGTTGCTCGTCGCTCGTGAATCGTATCTCATTAAAGACAAAAAGAAGGCAATTCTTACGAACAACGAAATACGAGCGATGTTATTACAGAACCCCAATCGATGTGAGCAGGACGATGAAGACGGCAACCGGGGCGATGTAACGGACGAGCGTTTGCCAGATGAGATAAGCCGTGGGGTTTTGGATATTGAGTTCGGATTTGGTGAGTTCGACTTTCATGAGCCAGCCGGCGAAGAGGGCGATGAGAATACCTCCAAGCGGGAGCATGATGTTTGAGGTGAGGAAATCGAGGAGCTCAAAGAAGTTTAAGCCAAAGAATGTGACCTCTTTCCAAATATTAAAAGAAAATACGGTGCCTAATCCAAAAAGCCATGTGGCGAGCCCGGAACAGAGCGAGGCCGTGATGCGTGACATGCCGTAGGTTTCAATCATCCAAGTGACGAGTGGTTCGATCAGCGAGATGGAAGAGGTCCAAGCGGCGACCAACAGCAGAATAAAAAACAATGAGCCAAATGCAATTCCTCCGGTCATATTGCCGAATGCCACGGGAAGCGTTTGGAAAATCAAACCAGGTCCTGATCCCGGTTCCATGCCGTTTGCGAACACAATTGGAAAGATGGCCATCCCGGCGAGTAAGGCAACGCCAGTGTCCGCCAGTGCAATGGCCACGGAGGTGCTGGCGATGGACGTGCCTTTGGGGACATAGGACCCATAGATCATAATTGTGCCCATGCCAAGGCTCAGACTAAAAAAGGCTTGGCCCATGGCTGTGAGCATACTGGCCCCGGATAATTTGCTGAAATCAGGCGTGAATAGAAACGCTAATCCCTTCCCAAAAAACCCCGTGGTCATACTGTAGCCAACCATAATAAGCAGGAGGACAAATAACGTGGGCATGAGATACTGCACGGCTTTTTCCAGTCCCCCTTGAACGCCGCCAGCGACGATGCCCATGGTGATGATCATAAACACCGTATGCCAAATAAATAGTGTCCAGGGACTACCCACGAATTCTGAGAAGGTCGAGGCGGCGACTTCTCCTGTTGCACCGCTAAACGTGCCGATTCCTGACTTAAAAATATAGGCTAAGGTCCAACCGCCAATCACGCTGTAATAGGACAAAATCAGCATGCCGGCGATGGTGCCGGACCATCCGATGATTTGCCACCACTGACCGGCTTTGGTTTCTGTGGCGAGCACCTGCATGGAGTTGATTGGCGTGGATCGACCGCGCCGGCCTAGGAGTATTTCTGACATCATCAACGGAATGCCGAGTGCCGCGACGCACACGAGATAGACTAAGACGAATGCACTCCCGCCATTTTCCCCCGTAAGGTATGGAAACTTCCAAATGTTACCGAGTCCCACGGCTGCGCCGGTCGCCGCTAAGATAAAGGTCCAGCGTGAGGACCACTGGCCGTGCATGCATTGTTCTGGAAGATGGGCTGCCATAGATGTGTGTGAGAAAAGAACTCGCGGAGTGTACCGAGTGCTATTCAGGGTTTCAAGGGTTTTTCCTTACAACCATCGTAGTTAGGCATCGTGGGTTTCATCCAACGTCTTCGTAAGAAACTTGCTTACTGTCATCGGCCTCATTATATTCAAATGCTTCGTTCCATTCCCAAGATTCACATGTTATTTATACCTTACGGTGTAATATGAGTTCTGACAAGAAAGCACAGCGAGTGATCGCGTTAGCGCCGATGCCGCCGGAAAAGTCAGCGTATGCGCTGGCACGGTACAGCCGGTCGCCTGATTCCATAGAGGAGAGTCTGGCATGGGTGCATTCCCATTCGTCAGAGAAATTCTGGGAACAATTTTATTTTGCTTACGGGCACGGTTCTATTGCGGACTTAGGACATGTTACGATTTGTTTTGAAAATATCTCGGAGCTTGCAGCCATTCGTCTTGAAGATGAGCCATTGTGGGATGGTCAGGCCAAGTCGAGCCGCTATCAAAACTTTGAGGCCAGCGGATGCTTTTTGCCTGCCTCCATCCAAGATCCAGAAACCGAAGGAACGTACAACGGTATTCTCAATAGTCTGTTTACCGTCTATCGAGAGTTGACCGGTCCCATCCAGCAATTTCTCTCAGACCGCGATCCCCGGCCTGAGACGATGTCTGAAGCGCAGTATCAACGGACGATTGCGGCGCGGGCGTTTGATGTAACCCGCTATTTACTCCCTTTAGCCGCGAAGACCAATGTGGGGCAGGTCGTCAGTATTCGGACATTGGAAAAACAGATTGCACGCTTGTTGTCGGCGCAATTACCTGAACTGAAATCGATAGGGGAAGACCTGAAAGAAGCATGCGCCAAGAAACCTTCTTCCATCTGGGCAGAACTAGAGCAACCCGATCCGGCTCCTGGAGAACCGCTCGCACCGACTCTTGCTCGCTATGCCGTTGCCAGTCCGTATCAATCAGAAGTCTATCGCGATCTCTCACGAGCAGGAAAACGGATTTTACAAAATGCCGGCTTAGATCGTCCTGAAGGTTGGGCTGGGCGTAGCCATCCGGTTGACCTGCTTGAACCCCACGAACCCTTGGATGAATTGGTGACGACCTTACTCTATCGTGTGGCTCATGCCCCGTATCGCTGTCTCTTGGAATTAGTTCAGCAGTGGTCGGAAGGACAAAAGCATGACTTGATTGCTGTGTCCCTGCAAACACGCGGACCGTATGATGAGTTAATTAAAGAATTTCGGTCAGGCTATGCGTTTATCTTTGACATCCTCATGGATATCGGGGGGTGGCGGGATATGCATCGACATCGTCGCTGCCAGCAGATTCAGCAGAATTTTACGACGCTGCACGGGTATGATGTGCCGCCAGTGCTCAATGAGGCTGGGCTCGACAAGATGTATTGCCAGGCCATGGACGCCGTGCGACAAGACATTGAAAAACTTCGAAACACCAGCCAGGAGGGAGCGTTGTATGCGATCCCCTTTGGCTTCAAGGTGCGCTGTCTGTTCAAAATGGACTATGCCGAAGCTGAATACATGTCTCAATTACGCTCTGGGGTAAAGGGGCATTGGTCGTATCGAACCATTGCGTGGTTGATGAAAGAGAAGATAGTAGAACGGTACCCTTACCTTGGGAGCCTTATTCAGGCGACCCCGCCGGATATTGAAGACACACTGACACGGTAAAAGCATAGGGTCTGTAAGGTTAGGACCATGGAAAAATTATGACGTCGTTACATGAAGCCGCTATCGTTGACGCGATACTCAAGGGGGAATGGGAAAAAGTCCTGAGCGAAGCGACTGAATGGTCAGAACGTTCGGAGTCTAGTCCTCGAGCGTTTTTCGCCATTAATATCGCGAGTTTGATTCAAGGCAATTTTGCGAAGGCCTGGCACGTTCATGGCCAAGCGTTGGAGGAGCCAGAAGATATTGAGTCTGTAAAGGAATGGGTTGAGGCGCTACAGCGGACCTCCCCCGAGAATAGCAATGTTCAACTCGTCACAGGATTGTTCCTCGGACAATCGGCAAAGTCTGAGGAATCGGTGGCGTGTTATGAAAAAGCGATTGAGCTTGACCCCACTTCTCCCTACCCGCATTTTTTTCAGGCCCAGATTTTTCAACGTATGGAACGGAAAGATCTGGCCATTAAATCGTATCGTGAGGCGGTGAAGCGGGACTCAAGTTATATTGCCGCTCGTTTGAATTTGGGCGTGGCCTATCAAGACCAGGGGCAGTTGGAAATGGCCATTCCGCAATATCGGGAAATTTTGAAGTTGCATCCTGATGATGCTGTGGCCCATACAAATTTAGGATGTGCACTGGCCGAGCAAGGAAAAATCGAGCCAGCAATTATTGAGTACAAAAGAGCTTTGGAACTCGTTCCTGAAGATCCAGAGGTCCATTTTGCGCTTGGCGGAATTTATGAGACAAAGGGGCGCAAGGATTTGGCTCAACGTGCGTATGAAGAAGCGCTCCGACTTGCCCCAGATTTCTTTCCAGCGGCAACGGCTATCGGGTGGTATTCCCTAGAGAAAGGACGTGTTGATACCGCGTTGGATTACTTTAGTAAAGCGTTGCAAGTCAATCCGAATGATGCCAGTGCAACCTTTGGTGTGGGCCGGGTCTATGATGCAAAGGGGAAAGAGGAGATTGCCGGTGATCATTATTGCCGTGCTTTGGATTTAGAGAAAAACGCTGATCGCAAATCTCGTATCTTAAACTTTATTGATAGAATTGGAGGCGGCAGAGGATAGCACCCTATTGGGTAGCGTTATCAGGGTCATGCCCCAGGCAAGATCCTTAGACCATTGCTGATATTGACGGTTGTGGCATCAACTAGGCTGGTGTTGCTAACGATTGCTGCAGTGCGCTAATTTGTGCGCTGGTATTCCCCCCCCTTGCCAGTTCAGATTGTATTTGTTCTTTCAGGTAGGACGAGTACCCCACCTTCTCAAGCAACACCGATAAAAACCGGTCTGCTGTCGCGGATGTGTGCTGGGTGAGTACTTCGACGATATCGTCGCTTACTGGCACATAGCAGTCTCCTATGTGCAAGATGAGTTTATAGTAATCCCCATCACCTTTTCGTTCAAAACGCAGTCCAGTCATCGATATTCCTTCTCGCTAAAATTCGCCAAAAGTCATTGGAAGCAGGCGCATTTTAGGCTATTGCGTGTTCCAAGACAAGTTCTCTCTTATGTGCCTTGACTGGCCTGAAACCCTATGCTAGCGTAACCTCTTTTTCCAGGAACCCTCTCGTTAATAGGAAGTTTCTCTCCTATTTACAATTTCTGTCCATCGTTGCTCGATTGTGTGTTTCTGATAGGGAGTTGAGACATAAATCGAGCTATGCTTATAGGTAAAATTTTTTTAAGATATTTTATTTGTCAATCTGTATTCTCTCATAGAGGAGTTATCAATGTCGCGAGTCTATAATTTTAGTGCCGGTCCAGCTATGTTGCCGGAGCCGGTTCTTAAGCAAGCGCAAGCGGAGCTGCCAGATTGGCATAATGCCGGTGCCTCTATTATGGAAATGAGTCATCGGGGTAAAGAATTTGTTTCGGTGGCTGCTGACGCCGAGCAAGATGTACGTGACCTGCTTGGGGTTCCAGCCAACTATAAAGTTCTTTTTTTACAAGGGGGAGCCAGCACTCAATTTGCCACCATACCCATGAACCTTTTACGGGGTAAGTCCAAGGCCGATTACATTTGGACTGGGGCATGGGGGAAAAAGGCCATTAGCGAAGCCAAAAAGTATTGTGACGTGAATGTGGCAGCTTCTTCACAGGGCGATAACTTTTCGAGTATTCCAGCTTTTGAATCCTGGAAATTAGATCCGAATTCGGCATATGTGCACTATACGCCAAATGAAACAATCGGAGGGGTAGAATTTCATTGGGTTCCGGAAGTAGGAGATGTCCCACTTGTGGCTGATTACTCCTCCACGATCTTATCCCGTCCTATTGATGTGAGTCGTTTCGGAATTATTTATGCGGGTGCTCAAAAAAATATTGGACCTTCCGGGGTGACCCTGGTTATTGTTCGCGATGATCTGTTGGGACAGGCCTTGCCCATCACTCCAAGTGTCTACGATTATGCCCAACAAGCTGAAGCTGATTCGATGCTCAACACTCCGCCAACCTATGCCGTGTATGTCGCCGGTTTGGTGTTTAAATGGTTGAAAGAGCAGGGTGGGCTGGAAGCGATCGGAAAGGTCAATGAACGCAAAGCCCAGAAACTGTATGGCGCCATTGATCAATCAAGTTTTTATAGTAATCCAGTTGAAAAATCCGCTCGTTCGTGGATGAATGTTCCCTTTGTATTGGCCAATGCAGATTTAGATAAAGAATTTCTCGCCGGAGCCACAGAAGCGGGGTTAACCACGCTGAAAGGACACCGTTCTGTTGGCGGGATGCGAGCCAGTATTTATAATGCCATGCCCGAAGCTGGGGTTGATGCGCTGATTGCGTACATGGCTGACTTTGAAAAACGCAAAGCATAAGGCGTTGTTCCTCGTCGCAAGGAAAATGGAGGTTCTCCAGAGAAATCTATGAATATATTAGTCAGTGATAAATTATCTGCTCGTGGTGTCGAAGTGTTGGAGCGTGCGGGGTTTTCTGTTGGTGTGAAAACGAAGCTATCCAAAGAAGAGTTGCTGAAAGAAATCAAAGACTACGAAGGGCTTATCGTCCGGTCTGCGACCAAAGTCACCAAGGAAGTCATTGAGGCTGGTGGGAGGCTTCGGATTATCGGTCGAGCCGGAACGGGACTTGATAACGTCGATAGCGATGCGGCAACTCGACGCGGGATTGTCGTGATGAATACCCCTGGGGGGAACACCATCACAACTGCGGAACATACCATGGCGATGGTCGTATCGATGAGTCGCAAGATTCCTCAGGCGACGGCTTCTATGAAAGCAGGAAAATGGGAAAAAAGTAAGTTCATGGGCGTGGAATTGTATAACAAGACGATGGGGTTGGTCGGGCTCGGACAAATTGGGTCTCATGTGACCAAACTCGCTCAAGGCCATTTCATGAATGTGATCGGGTATGATCCATATCTGGCAAAAGATCGAGCGCAACAGATGGGGATTGAAGTGGTTGAATTGGCCGACCTGTTTCAACGAGCTGACGTCATCTCTGTGCATACACCGTTGACAAATGAAACGCGCGCTCTCATCAATACCACGACGATCAAGGAGATGAAAGATGGTGTGATGATCGTGAATTGTGCGAGAGGTGGCATCATCAATGAACAGGACTTGTATGAAGCGTTGAAGTCCGAGAAGGTGTTTGCCGCAGCCTTTGATGTGTTTGAAGAAGAGCCGATCAAGGCGGATAATCCGCTGCTGACCCTCGACAATTTTATTTGTACTCCCCACATTGGTGCTTCGACTGAAGAAGCTCAAGAAAACGTGGCGATAGGGATTGCCGAACAGTTTGTGGATTATTTTAAGCGTGGTCTTGCTCGCGGAGCGGTCAATGTGCCGTCTGTTTCTCCAGAGGCTCTTCCTCAACTCCAGCCATATTTAACATTGGCTGAGCGCATGGGACATTTCCAAGCTCAATTGGTTGAAGGTGGAGTCAAAGCTGTGACAGTAGAATATTTTGGTGAAGTCGCCGGGTTGTCGGTGGCTCCGTTAACCATTGCCGTTCTGAAGGGATTGTTGTCCCCGATTCTCGAAGATGTCATTAACTTCGTGAATGCGCCAGTTGTCGCGAAGGAACGCGGGATTGAGGTGAAAGAAGTCAAGAGTAGTGATGCCGGAGATTTCACCAGCCTTATTCGTCTCAAAGTCGACACCGGACAAAAGAGCTATCATCTTGCTGGTACACTCTTTCATAAACAAGAACCTCGCATTGTTGAAATTAATCAATTCCAGGTCGAGGTGATCTGTGATGGACAAATGATTCTGATCGATAACGTTGATCGTCCTGGAGTGATTGGGACGGTTGGACGAATACTTGGGGAACATTCGGTGAATATTGCTCAGATGCAATGTGCCCGTGCCGAACAGCAAGGTGGACAGGCTCTGCTGATCCTCGGGTTAGATGCACCTCCTCCCAAAGAGGTTTTAGACGCAGTGAAGCAAGAGGATGGAGTCCTCTCTGCGAGACTCGTCGATCTCTCCAAAGGTCATTAAGTGAGCTAGAAGCATTCCATTTCTGTGGCTCAAACGATAACCACGAGTCGATTTTTCTCTTTACCTAGCCTATGAAACCGGCGCGCTCCCTCATCCCAATCGGAACGGCTACGTTTGGGCCGGATACCGCTCGTCATGTCAGAACGTTAGAAAGTCAACTCATCACCCGCCTCTCTCGATGGGGGTATCGAGAGATTATCCTCCCAACCTTTGAATATCTTGACGTGCTGTCTGTCGGTCTTGCTCCAGAAGTTTTGGAGAAGTGTTATAAATTTGCTGATTGGACGACTGGACGAATCCTAGTTCTTCGTCCGGACATCACCGCTCAAATCGCACGGATTGTCGCGATGGGCATGGGTGGGGCAGGCTTACCGTTGCGGCTTTCGTATCGCACTACAGTGTTTCGTTATGAACCGGAACATGCTGGGCGAGAGCGGGAGATCTTCCAAGTTGGTGTTGAGTTGATCGGGATGGATGATGCGAATGCCGATGCTGAAGTGTTGATGTCACTGATTGAGTTACTGAAGGCCGTGGGTCTTCCAGACTTTAAAGTTTCGCTTGGCCATGTCGGATTTTATCATGCGCTGTTAACGAGATCTGGTTTATCAGAGGCAGGACAACGAAAAGCTGAATCGGCGGCTGCCCATAAGGATCTTCCTGCATTGGAAGCGATTTTGAGTCAGGAACGTTTGCCTCGAAAGAAAACGAAGGTCATCATAGAAGCGGCAGGTCGTTGCGGGCAGGACGATGTGTTGGAATGGGGACGAGCGGTTGCTGGAAAAGATGTCGCGTTAACACGTCCCCTTGATCGTTTAGCAAAGGTCTATCATTTGCTTGACTTGGCAGGACTGAAGGATCATTTGTTGTTGGATCTTGGGGAATCGCGAGGATTTGATTATTATGACGGAGTGGTCTTTGATGTGTTTACGTCGTCCATGGGGACCGAGTTAGGCGGCGGCGGTCGGTATAATCATTTACTGGGTCGATTTGGACGGGACTTACCATCGACAGGGTTTGCTCTTGATATGGATCGTGTGTTTGCAAGTTTAGACCCTTCCGTGCTCCACGCTGGGGCGCAGAGCGTGCCCATTCTGTTATTGGCACCTTTGAAGCAATTTGGCGTTGCGTGTAAACTGGCTCAGCGATTACGGAGTGAGGGATTGCCGGTCATTCAAGAAGCCGTGGTTGTGGGAAAATCGTCTCTCATGGATCACGCCCGTGATCGAACGAAAAAAATGGGGGCCGTCACGGCCATTGTCTTTGGTGCTCCTCGAGTTCCCGCTCAATCAGTCATCTTGATGAAATGTACTCCTCAACAGAAGGAGCCTCGTCTGTCAACAGTGGAATGTCATGAATTACCTCATATCTTAAATGGACCGCCTCATGTCAGTGTCTGAAATGACGGATCTCCGGTTGCCTCCACAAAATTTGGAGGCTGAACAATCTGTGCTTGGCGCAATTTTGCTTGATAATGCGGCGTTGAATCGTGCCATTGAGATTGTGTCTGAGGAAGATTTTTATCGTTCTGCCCATCGCACCCTTTATCAAGGGATGATGGCGCTCTCGGAACAAAATGAGCCGGTTGATCAAATTACGCTGACCGAATATCTGAAGAGCATTGGAGAGTTAGACAATATCGGTGGGGCATCGTATATCGCGGAACTGGTTCATATAGTAGCCAGTGCGGCGAACATCCGATATCATAGCAAGATCGTTCACGATAAATCGATGTTACGTGGACTGATTCGCACAGCAACCGATGTGGCGACCCGGGGGTATGAGGGCACAACGTCCACTGACGAGTTATTAGACTTTGCGGAACGAGAAGTCTTTCGATTAGCGCAGGGAAAATTAGGACGTTCGTTCTTGCCGGTTAGTGACATTATTAAGGAAAGTGTTGAAATTGTCGATCGCCTCTATAGCCGCAAAGAGCGTATCACGGGTATTCCCACAGGGTATGCCAAACTTGATGATCTTACGGCAGGATTACAGCCTTCAGATCTTATTATTATTGCTGGCCGCCCGAGCATGGGGAAGACAAGTCTGGCTCTTGGTATTGCTGAAAATGCGTCAATTAAAGGCAATGCCGTGGTGGGAATTTTTAGCTTGGAGATGTCAAAAGCCCAGCTTGTACTTCGAATGTTGAGTTCTCAAGCGTTGTTAGATTCTCATGCGCTTCGAACTGGTCAGTTATCCAGTCATGACTGGAAAGCGTTGACGAATGCGGCTTCTCGTTTAGAAGAGGCGCAAATTTATATCGATGATTCCGGCAACCTTTCCGTTCAGCAAATGCGAGGAAAGGCCAGACGCCTCAAAGCCGAACATGGCCTTCACTTGTTAATTATCGATTACTTGCAGCTCATGGAAGGTCGGCGCGATTCAGAGTCACGGCAACAGGAAATCTCTGATATTTCTCGTGCACTGAAGGGACTGGCGAAAGAGCTTGATATTCCTATTATTGCGTTATCGCAGTTAAGCCGAGCCGTCGAAAATCGGACTGATAAGCGACCAGTTTTGGCTGACCTTCGTGAATCTGGGGCGATTGAGCAAGATGCCGATGTGGTCATGTTTATTTATCGAGATGAGGTCTATGACCCAGACACGGACGAAAAGGGTGTGGCGCAAATACTTGTTCGTAAACACCGAAACGGCCCT
>BQIU01000118.1 GCA_021603905.1 Nitrospirales bacterium | reverse complement strand
AGGGGAAAGGTCTAACGGGGTTGACGTCCTGGCGACTGTGGTTGAAGGTATCACAGAGCACACTCTAAATTTCGAGTATCTCCTCTTCTTTCTTCTTTAACAAATCATCAACCTTATGTATATACGTATCAGTCAATTTTTGGTTTTCGGCTTCAAGTCGACGAAGCTCATCTTCTGAGATTTCTCCACTTTTCTCAAGATGTTTCAGCTCGTCGTTTCCATCTCGACGAAATCCTCGAATTTGGATTTTGGTCTCTTCTCCATATTTCTTGCAAAGTTTGACTAATTCTTTTCGGCGTTCTTCACTCAACGGAGGGATGGGTAAGCGAATGAGTTTTCCATCGTTTGAGGGCGTGACACCTAATTCTGAAGCGGTCAAGGCTCGCTCAATATCTTTAATGATTGATGGATCCCACGGCTGGATATGAAGCAGGCGGCTTTCCGGAACCGAGAGATTGGCAACCTGCTTTAATGGAGTTGGGGTCCCATAGTAATCAACCGTAATATGGTCGAGGAGGGCGACTGATGCGCGTCCGGTGCGTAGTGTCGTAAATTCTCGCTTCAGGTGTTCGATAGCCCCTTCCATGAGTTGAGTCACCTTTTGAAGAGATGCATGTGCCATTGCGTGAGGTCCCTTTACTGAATTGTAGCATTATGAGCGACAAGAGTCCCAATTGTTTGCCCTTCAATCAGGCGACGAATATTTCCAGATGTTGTGAGGTCGAAGACAATGATTGGGAGGTTGTTGTCCATGCACAATGTAATCGCGGTTGCATCCATGACCTTGAGGTTTTTATTGAGGACGGAGAGAAACGGTAATTCAGTGAATCGTTTAGCTTCCGGGTTGGTGACGGGGTCGGCATCATAAATTCCATCCACCTTCGTCCCCTTCAAGATCACATCTGCACCAATTTCCATGGCTCTGAGCGCCGCCGCAGTATCAGTGGTAAAGTATGGGTTTCCCGTGCCGGCAGCAAAAATGACGACACGTTTTTTTTCCAGGTGTCGAATTGCTCGACGACGAATGTAGCCTTCCGCCAGTTGTCGCATTTCAATGGCTGAAAGAACTCGTGTTGCGACGTCTTTGGCTTCAAGGGCATTTTGAAGTGCCAGAGCATTGAGCAGTGTCGCGAGCATCCCCATGTAGTCAGCAGAGGCGCGTTCCATTCCAGAAGCACTTGCTGCAAGACCTCTGAAGATATTTCCCCCACCGATGACAAGAGCGACTTCTACGTCCATAGTCATGACATCAGAAATTTCTGATGCCAAATTGTCGAGGATTGAAGGTTGGATGCCGTAGCCCTGATCACCGGCTAACATCTCTCCACTAATTTTCAGGAGAATGCGCCGATATTGAGGAGGGTTCATTCCTGTCCCAACTGATAGCGGGTAAACCGTGTCACAAGAATATTTTCACCGAGTTTGGAAATCTTTTGTGTTAATAGTTCTTTAATAGAAGTATTGGGGTCTTTGACAAAGGCTTGCTCCAATAAACATTGTTCTTGATAAAATTTTTCGAGTTTGCCCTGAACAATTTTATCCCAGGCAGCTTCAGGTTTCCCCATTTCTTTCGCTTGTCCCTCGTAAACAGACTTTTCTCGTGCAATGATGTCTTCAGGAACATCTTCTCGCTTCACATAATTTGGGTTCGCTGCGGCGATTTGTAAGGTCAAATCTTTTGACAGGGCTGAGAATTCTTCATTGCGAGCGACGAAATCTGTTTCACAATTAATTTCCAGCATCACGCCAATTTTTGAACCAGGATGGATATACGCAAAAATTAATCCTTCTTTCGTTTCTCGTCCAACCTTTTTTTGCGCGGCCGCTAGCCCTTTTTGACGTAAATGGTCAATGGCTTTTTCGATATCATTATTATTTTCTTGAAGAGCTTTTTGGCAATCTAGGATTCCTGCCCCGGTCTTGCCACGAAGCTCTTTCACCAAGGCAGCAGAACTAGCCATGAGTGATCATCTCCTTATTTGATGTATAGATATGGGTCGTTGCGATCCGTACGATAAACAGGAAAACGTTAGGGAGTCTGAACACCCTCAGTGCTGTCAGCTGAACTTCGGACTGACAGCATTTCAGCCATCACTCCATCTTCGCCTTCAGAAGCTTGCTCCTGCTTTTTGCGAAGCTCAACTCCTTCGAGGCATGCGTCAGCGATACTCGCTGAAAAGAGTTTGAGCGAACGTATCGCATCATCATTTCCGGGAATGGGATAGTCAATTCCATGCGGGTCACAATTGGTGTCGACAATCGCAATGACGGGAATTCCTAAACGGTTAGCTTCTTTGACCGCAATGTGTTGAATTCGGGTATCAAGAACAAAAATGCAGCCTGGAAGGTTTGACATATCTTTGATACCGTTGAGGTACTTTTGTAGCTTTGTTCGCTCTTTTTCCATGCGGACAATTTCTTTTTTCTTGAGCCGTTCATAGGTGCCGTCTGTTTCAGCCGCTTCGAGTTTTTTTAATTGCCCGATGCTTTTACGAAGAGTTTGAAAATTCGTGAGCATGCCACCTAGCCATCGTTGATTGACGTAGAACATCTCACATCTTGTTGCTTCTTCTTCGACGATATCCATGGCTTGTCGTTTTGTTCCAACGAATAAAACTGACTCTCCAGAAGCCACGGTATCGCGGACAAAATGGTATGCCTTGTTAAATAAGTGAAGGGTGATTTGAAGATCAATAATATAGATGCCGTTTCGCTCACCAAAAATATAGGGTTTCATCTTGGGGTCCCACCGATTGGTTTGATGCCCAAAATGCACACCGGCTTCCAGTAGTGATTTAATCGTTACCATAGTAAAGCTTTCCCACCCCCTTTCATGTGATTGGAAAAAGAACAGTGTCTGCCACGATATGTGACAAACATCATAGAAATCGAAAACTGCTGTTTCGCGTTCGAGAAAGAAAAGTGTCTAGGCGTCGGATGACCGAGAAGACATTATAAAAAGACTTTTACATTCACAAACTTAGAAAGAATAGCATAGAGACCTTTTTAATTCAAGCGAGTGGGAGTCTGAAACTCAATGACAAGATGGCCGTTTTGAGAATGCCTGGCTTGTATTTCTTTTGACTCCCTTGTTTGTGGCTTTGTATAGTCCACAGGTTTATAAGTCATACAGTTTTAACATGAGGGTAGAAGGGAATCGAACAATGGTGGAAATTCCAGCAAAAATATATGTTCAGGGGCTGGCGAAGCAAGCGAAAAAGGCGGCACGGGCATTAGCTCGCCTTTCCAGTCAAGCGAAAGCACAAGGTCTTGAAGCCATGCTCTCAGCGTTTTACGAAAACAAGCAGACCTTTCTTGATGCCAACCGACAAGATCTTGAGCAGATTTCTAAGGATATGGATAAGCAGGTCTATCGTCAAATTATCGAACGTGTCAAATTGACCGATGAGTCGTTGGAAAAAATGGGTAAATGGTTTCAGGAGGTTGTGGAATACCCGGATCCCATCGGTGAGATGTCAAATGTGTGGATGACGGTTGACGGGTTACAAGTTGGTCGTGTGCGAGCCCCTTTAGGGGTTGTGGCGGTCATTTCAGATATGGCGCCTCATGTCACACTCGAAGCGTTTTCAATGTGTCTCAAAACCGGAAATGCCTGTCTTTATCGAGGCGGGAGTGAATGGTTTTACACGAACAAGGCTATAGCTGAGTGTTTAGTCAAGGCAGGAGCTGAGTTTGGATTTCCAGACGGTGTCATGACGTTTATCGACCGGCCGCAGCCCGAAGCTGCTCTTGAGCTTGTCCGGTTGACCAAATATGTGGACGCGGTCATTCCTCGAGGAAAGACCGCCCTTCGGAAAGGTATTGTGGAGCAGGCCAAAGTTCCGGTTTTAGGATATGACGGAGGTTTATCGCATATTTATGTTGATGGGGATGTAGATATTCCCTTGGCTCAAACCATTGTGGTCAATGCCAAAATTCAAAATCCTGAGGCGTCCAATGCTGTTGATACGGTACTCATTAATCAAAAAATTGTCCGTCATATCCTTCCTGGATTGATGCGTCGGTTACTGGAAGAATTTAAAGTCACATTAACGGGTTGCCCAAAAACGGTGTCGATTATGGGGATTATGGCCATGACTGGACACTTGGGTATTAAAGAGGCGACGGAGAAAGATTGGAGTGAGAAGTATCAATCGCTAACCATGAACATCAAAGTGGTGAATGATCTTGATGAAGCTCTTTCTCACATTGCTCAATATAGTCCTGGTCATACGGATTCGATTGTGACAAGGAATTATGAGACGGCCATGCGATTTGTCCAGGAGGTCGATTCAAGTGCGGTAATGGTGAATGCGTCAACACGACTTCATGGTGGGAAACAGTTGGGCTTAGGGCCTGAAATTGGAATGAACACAACCCATTTTCATGCGAGCGGACCATTGACTCTCGATACGTTAACAACGGAAAAGTTGGTCGCACTTGGCACGGGTCAATTACAGCAACCGCATCCGGTGCCGATAGCCTATCAAGATGCCATGATGCTGTCCTCCAAGTTTTAATAGATCCGAACTCTCTCGTATTCGGATGAATTCTAGAAAAATGACACAAGAGTCACACTTGTCGTGTCACCCGATGGAAGATCTGTAGACGCGACTTCAAGTTCTCTATTATTCGAAACGCATGGTTAATCCACTTTCGCACATTGAACTCTCACATCGCATTGAACAGCATTTGCAGTCCTGGAGACTGAAGCTGTTCAAGAATGAGCCAGATTATTTTCAGTGGCAGCGGAGTGTTCTCTCAGCAGCGGATCTGTCCTCCCTTCAACAGTTAATCCAGTATCGGCAAGATCAGAACAATCCAACCGCAGATATTCAATTCTACGACCTCGCTGCAGCTCCAGAAATTCTTCCGGTTTTGTACAGTCAACGGTATCGTTTCTTTTCTGAAGTTGGTGTCGCCATTGCTCAGCGGTTGGGTTCGGCACGATGCGTACTTGATTTTGGTTGCGGAGTAGGCATTTTGACAACCTTTTGGGCCTCCGTGTTTCCGGACATTGAATTTGTGGGTATTGATCGTTCCTCCAAGTCAATTGCCGCGGCCGCAGAGCAAGCTATCCAACGTCAGTTACCGAATATTCGTTTCGAAAGTTGTCAAGTTCCTCATGACAAGATGACTGGAATATATGACTGTATTGTTTCGACTCATGCTCTGTTTCAAGCTGAAAATTCTCCTGGTTTGTGTAGTGCAGATTGGAATACGTTTGCGCGAAGCCATGATTCAGCACGTCAGCGTGAGGCTGAAGAGCAAACGGGGGTCGGTGAGCGTTTGGATGAGTTGTGCCAAGTCTTGTCTGCAAGTGGGAAAATGATTCTTTGCGAAAAAACCCGGCATTTAGGTAGGAGAATTTTGCTTCAGCAGGCTTTTACGCAACGAGAGTTACAATTAACATCGACGCCGATGTCCTTGGCCTATGAGACAGTTGGTGAGCCTGTAGAAGATGGGCCTCTGTATGAGATAGTTCGTGAAGGTCATGAACCGGCATTGGATTGGAGTGAGGAGCCTGAATGGAAAAAAGGGCAAAGCCTGTATGACTGTTCAGGTGATGTCGTGAGGCAAATGAGTCTCGCGTTAGAGCTTTTTCAAAACGCTCCTTCCCATAAGATTCAACTCAAAGAAGTAATTGGTGGTTGTACGTTGCAGGTTGGAGTCTGGCGAAGTGCCATTTCTTATGGCTATCTTTCAACCACGTCGGGATTTCAAGGAATGTTGCTGGGAAGCGTACGGGATAGTCCTGTGATTGTACAAAGCTGGAAACGTTTCACAGCGATGACTGAGTTGGAAATTCAGAAATTGATTCTAGAGATTTGGGGGCAAGAGGATGTAACGCCTGCGCAGGAACCGGTGCCCGGCTATGAAAACCATACTGTTGCAGCCCAAGAGGTCTGGTCGGCATTGCCAGATCGCACGATTCAAAAAGAGCAGACGTTTCGTGAGTCAGATGGTCGTGCGATGCACATCGAGTTGGGGCATAGTGGAGCCCTTACGTATATATATTGGGCCAACACATATGATCAACGGCAATTAATGCTCGTTGACTCTCGTCATGACGATTGGCTGGTCTCGTATTATCAAGAATCTCTTGCTGAGATGCAGTCTTCTTCACACTTCTAATTTTCCTTGTTTTTCTTATAGCCGACCATCACCATGAACGTGAGCACTTGCCTCGTGAATATTCGTATTCTGGCGAGGTCATGATTCACGAATAGGAGGGGGTTATTTGAAATACAACCTGTTTTTCACGCGCGAGACATCCAAGGGCGAGATAGAGATGTTCTTGGGAGTGCGTGCTCAGGCTCATCCATGCTTTTGACATGGTAACTGAGAGGACAATCCCATCATTCCACATTTGAGTTACAACTCCGTCGGTCATGCTCTGAAAGATCCGTTGAGTTGTTGTCTCTGAGTGACACTGGAAGAGCATTCGCTGTTGTACGTCAAGTTGAACGGGGACGACGTGGATAGAGAGAGTCCAAGCAAGTAAGCCTACCAACCCCACAACACATCGCTTAGCAAATTTTCTCATTTCAATTTTTTTTATTCACTTGTAAAGGTTGGACACACTTTCAATCAATATTTGATGTTGCCGTCTTAATCATGCGAGATTACTGTTCAGAGTGGAACCTTTGGTATTGACTCAGTGTGGCTTATCTCTTAGCAACAGGTAAATACCTCAAAAGAAGGGCAGGCAAATGTTGATTCTTGCAGTGATCTACCTCGCTTTAAGTTAATGTTCCATCTATCCGAAAGAGAAGACGAAAAGGTGTATATGGGCACCTTTTCAAGATCAGAACACTTGATGGATGAGACTGGAGTTATATAGGAATAGAGCCATGAGGTGTTTGTGGCAAATTCTCTTTTGAGAGTCTGAGATGAATTCAATTAAGGGGCTGTCCTAAAATAACTCTCGTTATCTAGGACAGCCACAAAATTAATAGTCCCGTGAAGCATGGAATGCATGTTTATGTTGAAGTTCCCAACACCGGTCATGTGTCAGCAAGCAGTTGAAATGCGTTCAGTGTTTTTTTAGGGCGTGACTCGTGTAACGATGAATGAGAGTATTTGAATGTAGGCTGGATGACCGAAGAGTTTGAATGCTTCAAGTAAATGGTGGCGGTGGAGGGTCTCGAACCCCCGGCCCGCGGCTTATGAGTCCGCTGCTCTACCACCTGAGCTACACCGCCACGTATGATCAGCAAAGTTTGAAATGCATCTTTGAGCTACTGACTATCTTTCTATACCATAGGTGTAGGTGTTCTCTCAATTCTACTTCATCGTAAAAGGGGGCTTCTTAAATCTGTCGACTGATTGTCTTGGTCCACTTCTCTGCATTGTTGAAGCTGGTCCTAACAACTCCTTGAAACGTTTTAGTGAGAGATGTCTTCTACCTCTTTTATTATGCGAATTTGCATCTTCTTTGGCTCTGTGTCCTCAAGCAAGGCATTTTCATTACCGATAAATGATCACAATATACGGTCCTTATGTAGTGTGAATTTTGACATGCATATAAATATATTTAATTAAGTACTTTGCTCCTTGAACTCGAATGAAACAGACAATAATCAGCTCAAGGAAAATTCATTTTCCCAACTCTTTGTTAGGGTTTCTCGCCTATGCCTATGACTGAAACCTCTTCTATGAACAACACAACCGCCCTAGTCGGACGTCAACCGATCTACGGCAGTAGTGTTGATGTGTTTGCCTATGAATTGTTGTATCGAGGTGGCGGAGCAAATCAGGCCAATTTTGTGGATGGTGATGCCGCGACGGCTAATGTCATGCTCAATGCCATGCTCGAAATTGGTCTTGAGCCGATTGTGGGGAATCGCCTTGCATTTATAAACATGACAGCGAACCTTATCTTAGGCCAACTCTGTCAAACGTTACCTAAAGAGCAAGTGGTGTTGGAAATTCTGGAAAATGTAGAGCCAACTGATCAGATTATTGAGGCCTTAACAGAGTTATCCAAGCAAGGGTATACAATCGCGCTGGATGATTTTATTTATCATGACTCCTTGCAGCCTCTCGTCAAAATCGCTGATATCGTCAAAGTCGATGTGATGGCCCTTTCTCATGAAGAAATTGAAGAGCATGTTCTGTGGCTGCGCCAATATCCCCTTAAGCTCTTAGCTGAAAAAGTTGAAACGCATGAAGATTTTGAGTTTTGCCGGGCACTCGGGTTTGACTACTTTCAAGGGTACTTCTTCTGTAAACCTAATGTGATTGCCGGGGCACGGGTTCCCGCAAATCGTGTTGCGATATTGATGTTACTCGCAAAATTACAAGAGCGTGATATTGAAATTTCACAGATTGAAAAAGAAATTAAAAGTGATGTTTCTCTGAGTTACAAATTATTGCGGTATGTGAATTCAGCCTATTGCGGATTACCGAGAAAGGTGGATTCTATTGCGCAAGCCGCGTGTATGGTGGGGGTTGATAAACTCAGGATGTGGGTCACATTGATGAGTTTAGCGAGTATGGAGGAAAAACCCTTTGAGTTATTAGTGACGGCAACCGTCCGCGCCTACATGTGCGAACAACTTGGGCGAGCTCTTCATCAAGATGCCGTCGAGCAGTTTTTTACCATTGGCTTATTCTCTGTCTTGGATGGGTTTTTTGATTGTGCGTTGTCAGAAGTCCTTAATTCGCTTCCGCTCTCGCCAGAGGTAAAAGACGCGCTCTTGGATCGAACCGGTTTATTGGGAGAGGTGTTGGGCTGTGTGATTGCTTTTGAGCAGGGTGAGTGGCAAGAAGTGAAATGTGCTCAGATTGACCCTTCCGTCATTCAGAATGCCTACATTGAAGCCATTGAATGGTCAACCCAGATTTTATCCGGTATGAAGGGGTAGGTAAAAAGGATAAGGAAGATCAAATCCTGTTGCAAGGCAAACTAATTGCTCAATCGTTATGCGTAAGTCGTCAACAAGAAGTCACTAGTTTCGTCGTTTATCGTCGAGTTCTCCAACCAATTTTTCCAAGATACCGAGTGCTTCTTCGCTAAGTTCTCCAGTTTCTTCAGCTTGTTCTGGTTCTGGAAGTTGTTCGTCTAAGGTTGGAGGCGCAGTCCGCTTTTGTAAATCCTCTTCGATCGCCTCGTCGGACTGGTCTAGTTCCTTGAGCATGGCGGAGAGTCGTTGTAACGAAAAAATCGCTCCTTCATGAGACGTCCACATACCTGCATGTTCACTGTCGTGAATTTTGGTGATTGATCCCCAAAACCTTGTTTCCTCTTCTTCAGGAATTTTTCGTATGATAAATGCCTCTAGTTTTTCCATGAGTTGTTCTTCGGTTCGTTCCTGTCCACCATAGGCAACCACAGAACGTTCAATAGGTTGTATTGACAGCGTTTGTAGTGTTTGTTGCCAAAAGTCTGGCCTGGTTTCTGTTGTTTGAGAGTCGAGCGAATCATCTGAGGACCCATTGGCACTGTCTAAACGTTTCTGGATTGACACCAGGTATTGGTGAAGGGCTTTCACCTTTCTTCCTGCCAGACTTCCTAGCGGAATACCCCAAATATGTGCGATCTCATGGTCTTTGAGCGGAGTGTTTCCGGAGAGCTGGAATTCTTGTTTTGCCACAATTAACCGGCGTCGTTGGCGTTCCTGTCTTCGAAGGAGGAGTTGGTGTTCAAGCAGTAGTCGTTTTTTTTGATAATCTTCGTCGGATATTTCATCTTGTTCAATAGCTCGATCTAGTTGTCGCATGGATTTTTTGACTAAATTCGTCATGGCGTTTGCTGTATTTTCCGTTCGCGTGTCTTGATCGATTTTAAATTCATCACTCATTAAGCGTTCTAAGACTTTGATCTCTTTTTCTGTGTACGCCATGAGTTGCTCAAGGCATTCGACTTGGAGTCCTGGTCGCTCCCGCTTTTGACGAAGGAACATTTGATACTGCGCTGCACGATTCGAAACATCAATTACGGCTTCTCGAGAAGATCGTTTCTTCTCTGGTTCCTCACCGGAAAAAAAGCGGGGGTCTGGCTGATCTTCAGCCATATACTCAATTTCATCCTGAGGAATAGAGAAGTACTGGAGTAGTAACAAGCGGAGCATCGTGCGATTTTGAATGGGAAGCTCATTTAACGACGATTCAATATCACTATAAGCTAAAGATGTCATGAGTGATCCTTAAGTGAAAATATTAAAAGTCATGCTGGAAGGAGTACTTGCCGGACAGTCAAGCGTCTTCCGATTCACTTAATGTTTCAAGGTATGTCGCCGCATGTTCGCGAAGTTGTTGGACTGTGCCTGTGACGTATAATTCTCGAGGTATGGGTACGGATATGAGTTCGGATGGGTCAACGCCACGTTCTATAGCCCAATCTTCATCAGCGTAAAGTGTGACTGCACCATCTTTATCTCGCCGAACTAAGAGTGTGTTCTCTTCATTGTCTGCCATAACGAATCATCCTAATTATAAGAGTTTTAGATACCATACGGGCGTAAAGACTGTCAAAATGGAGTGGAAGAAGCATGATTTATTTCTTGAAGTTTTTGATGTGGCCATCACTTTTCGTGAAGGTTTGGAAGACTGAGTTTAAGAGGCAGTGAATGCGGTAGATATCGAGAGAAATCTACCGCAGCATTGGAGGCAAGGCAGGTTTGGGCTTTCTTGATGGGAGATACGAAATACCATGGATAGAGCAAGAAATACCTGAAGCTTGGGAAGATACTTCCCAAAGTCGATGGAGGAGAGAATTGGGGTAGCGCTGGTTACGGAGCATGCCAGACAACTGAATTTGTATGGCGGCTTAGCCCCCTAAAGTATCAACCACCTCTTTCAGGCTTTTCATTAGACAAGTAAAGATTGGGATGTCGCGTTTTGTATAACGACTGCCTTCTGCTTCACGAAGAGCCATGACAAGGTCAAGGAAGTCCTCAGGTGAGTCCGTTTCAAACGCCACGACAAATTCTTGATCGTCAAGACCAAACGAATAGGTGGTATTCAGTTTGACTGATGGATAGCGGTGCCCAATTTCTATGTGTTCATCCATCATGCCCTGTCGAGCCGCTTTAGTCAGCAAATACCAATCTCTTGTCTTTTCAAATGGATAGACAAAGATGTATTTGGCTCGACCTGGGGTAATTTTAAGACGGCGACCTTCTTGGTCTTCATGGGTGTGGTTATCCACGTACACTGAACGTTTGGTCATTGAGAGGTATGAGTAAGGAGTCGTGAGATATTGACCTAGTCCGGTCGCGAGCATTTTAGACGTCATCTCTTGAAAGAGTTCAAGTTCATAGCTAATACGCCACAGAAGAAAGTCGCAATCTCCTCGAATTCCCATAGTCGTGTAAGGGACAACGATAACTTTTCCTGCATACTCTTCGATTGTTCGAATGAATGCTTGTTTACCCGCATCTCGCTCATCTTTTGGAAGACGACGCCACTGTGGATCAACTTTGTAGTAGGCAAAATTTACATATTGACGCTTGGCGGGTTCT
>BQIU01000117.1 GCA_021603905.1 Nitrospirales bacterium | reverse complement strand
CTCTCCCGCTAATTTAACCAGCGAGAGAACTTCCGTTCGCTGTCCGCCTCTTGATTGTTCGATTTCTCTTACTTCAGCCACAATCAATACTCTTTAAAAAAATAGTCCTGTAAAACCGGCTGCAGCAATCAGCAGACTCAACGCGCTGATTTCCCCGGTGGTCAAATCCGTGTAGGGAATATCCGGTCTGGCTTTTCCAAAAGCCGTTTGATGCATTAAATGTGAAAAATACCAACTTCCCAACATCCACACGAAAAAGATGATGAAGCCAATGATGACAAGGGAAACATCTTGATGGTCCGTTGTCGGCAGGGAAGGCAAGCCTGACAATATCGGAACAATCGGAAGCACCACAGCGATGCTAATCAGAATTATCAACACCACTCCCAGTCGCGGCATGACTAAGGCCAAGCCTGGCAGGGTTCCGATGGTATGTGAGCCAAACCGTTGTTGAATGCAGTGATACGTGAATAGCAGACCCGTCATCACGAAGGCAATGGTCACCCCAAATGGTATGAGCCATTGGGAAAACGTCGAGAACACGGTAGACAGTCCCCACAACAAGGAGACTTGGGCGATGGTTGCATAGGTGAGCAATGGCCGAATTTGACTTTGCCCTAAGCACTTTATTGAGGAATACAGAGCACTGACTAAGGCTAACCAGGAAATCGTCGATAGCATGCCTTCAGACAGGGAAGTTTTGAGTTCCATGAGCTCAGCCAACCCGAGAGAAAGGAATACAGTCGTCCATAAACCGGACATGGCTCCAGGAGAAGAACTCACGAGTGAAGCGAACGAGACATGCAACGGAGGAAGAGGGATGAGTATCGCTGTGACAAACAGCCCGGCGACCATGGTCATAGAATCATCAGAGAAGGAAGCCACGAGGGTCAGAACAATCGCTAATGCAAATTGAACGAGACTGATCGTTTTGAACGAGGCGGTCTTGCGCGACTTCAAAAGAGAGTAGGCCGCAAACCCAAGAACCCCAACAAGACAATATCGATTGATGGGCAAGGGTGTCAGTAACGTTCCAACTCCAAGCCCCGACACCACAAGTATTTCAACTAGTGCCGTTGATGCATGTTTTGAACGATGTTGTCCGACGAAAGCACACAGCGCTGAAAGAAGAATCGCAACAGCTAATATACTGGTATCTTCAACGTTCATGACAGTCGCAAATGTTTTCTCTTCTTAAGCTTTAATACCGGTGGGCGATTTTTTGAGCCCATTGAAAGAGCGCGTTTCCCCACCTCATGTAGATGAAATCCACATATAGCCGGTTAATCAACACCACATACAATTTTTGCAGTATGGCTTGCACCTTCTCTGCATTGAAAATCTTTTGTCCTTTGGCACCGGTGTAGGCATAAATCCACCCAACGAAAATTAAGACTGTGGATACGAGAATGAGCATATCAAACACGATTGGATTCAAAGCCGCAGCAAGGAAGAAGCCATTGGCCACTCCCGGTTCGGGGTACAGAAAATGGGTAAACGCTTCCCCTGCCCACAAATAGGTAAATCCAATGAGAAATAACGCGGCAATCATCGCACTCGCCACTTTCCAGGAGGCCACGGCATGTAATCGATACAAACTGAAAATCGCTTGCGAGGCGGTCACCCAACTAAAAAAGAGAAAGATCACGGCCCCATGAGCATCTTCAAGCGGGACTTCCAATAGATCATGCGCCACCATCAAAATAATCAGCGGCATAATCAACGTCACGAGCATTCCCGTGATCCAAGTGGCTTGAGCAGGAAGTTTCGTTGGCGCATGACTGGAAGATTCAGGAAACTTCGGTTCGTGACGAGCGGCGTGAATAACATTGCCCGCACTGAGAAAGAGCGAGGCTTTGAAAAACCCATGCGCAATCAGATGGAAAATAGCCAACGCAAAGGCACCAAGCCCACATTCCATGATCATATAGCCCATCTGGCCCATCGTGGAATACCCGAGCGTTTTCTTAATATCATTTTGGACGAGCATCATCGAGGCTCCCAAGATCACGGTCAGGGCGCCAATCACAAAGACGACATGAAGCGTGTTGGGTGAAAGCGCATAAAGCGGTGCCAGTCGATTGAGAAGGAATCCTCCTGCGTTGATGATCCCTGCATGCATCAGGGCTGAGACCGGAGTGGGAGAATCCATGGTATCCGGCAACCACACGTGCAGCGGAAATTGGGAAGATTTCGCTATGGCTCCAACAAAGATCAGCAACGTAATGATAGCGACGACATTTACGTCGAAGAGATTTCCTGGCAGCAATGAAATCATGTGAGATTGTTGTGTCGCCCGCTCAAAGAGTTCGTTAAATTCAAGCGTGCCGAAATATTTGTACGTCAGAAAAATCCCGCAAAGAAAAGCGACGTCTCCGATGCGATGCACCATCAATGTCTTAAACGCATTCTGGTAAGCGGGCACATGCTCATAATTAAACGCAAGAATCAGATAGAGGGTCCAACTTAGGAGCTGCCAAAACACAAACAGCATTAATAGGTTGGGGCTGGAAACCAGCGCAAGAATGACAAAGGTCATGAGACCCAGTAAGGCAAAGAATCGAACATAGCCTGAATCGCCCTCCAGGTATCGAACAGAATACACATGAATCACAGTACTGACGCTGGTGATGAGTACCATCATCACTGCTGTCAGTCGATCAACGAATATACCAACCCTGAACAAGTCGGAAGCTTGAGACTGAATGGGCCAGAGGGTCACATGAATGGGTTCGCCTGTCCCCACAATGTATAAGGTCACGATAGAGAGGAGACAGGCGACGCTCGTCGCCAAAATTCCGATGGTTGGCACATGGGATGTCAAACGTTTGCCGCCCACGCTAATCGCGAAGCCAGCCAGCAACGGAAGAAGTGGAATAAGGATAGCAATACTCATACGGGAATTGACTTACATTACCACATTACGATTTCATCGCAATCATGTTTCACAGGACAATTTCAGAGTTGTCGATTTACCCAACGGTCGCAGATGATGATATTTCAAACTACCCTACATGCATAAGTCCAAGATTCTCAATTTATCAACCATAGCTGGTCCAGTTCGCAACTTGTTTTTGGACCTAGACAAAGAAAGAAGGTCGGAAATGGTAGGCAGGACCACTGAGCATGGAAGCTAAACAACTGAACAACTGAATGACGAGTTCAATAAATGAATAGTTCCTATGGGTCTTTCGCGTACAAGAAATGGCTGGAAGCATCAAAAAAGGAAAAAAGAATTTGATGCGTACCTAAACTCAATAGTTTTTTTGCGAGAGAGCGATTGTGTGTTGATAACGATGAAGACAAAATACAGTTTGCTAAATGATATATTTAAAAGCACCTATCAACGATTAGGACAAAGTGACGAGTGAACCAAATTATTGATACCTCATTTCCCCTATATTAGCAGGTCTTTCAGCCTATGCCATTCCTCTCACATTTCCACCCTTACAGTGCAGTTACCAGTCCCTTTAGAACTAGACGTGATAGAGCAAAAGCCCCAGACATGACAGCAACCTCGGGCCGTACTCAAGTACGAGTCCTACAATGATTCTTCTGTGATTGTCACGTGGCGAATAACTTCCATCTCTAACATTCCCCTGACAAAAGCTCATTTTTGTTGTTTTCACCTAATGATGACGGACTCCAGGGGGAGAAACTTAGAACGAGAGCGAATCCAACTACGTGCAAATTAAGCAGTTGGAAAATGCCAAAGAGGCAGGAGTGTTTAAAATTTCAACGGAAACAGAAAAAGCCATCCTTAATGACTGCAGCAATATTCGGAGGTGAGGAAATCTGAGGGGTCTGAAATCTTACGCTCGCTGACGATGAATGACATGATTCAGATCACCGACCCTAAACCAGCGATACCCGTATGATTCGATCGGCATTTTATGAATGCCCGAATGAGGACTGCGACTTTCTTCCTCTGCCAGTAAGTTCACTAATCGTTCTTCCCCCTGAACGCCTGGACGAATTCGAACTTCGTGCGGCTTTTCATCGAAATTATGCAACACCACTAAGGAATTACCCCGCCAATCATACCGCATACCGAGCACCTTTGATGAGCCGGTGTGAAGTATTTTCCAACTGCCCCACCCAATCTCTGGGCATTCTTTACGCAAACGGATCATCCGAGCCGTCCAATTTAGTAGAGAGTCGGGATCTCGCCGTTGCGCTTCAACATTGATCTGTTTGTATTGATAGACTCCGGAATCAATGACGGGATGAATGATTGTGTCTGCCGTTGAAAAGCCTGCCTGCACTTCATCGGACCATTGCATCGGGGTGCGTACAGCATCGCGCTCTTTTAACGTCAGATCATCACCCATGCCAATCTCATCGCCATATCGAATCACGGGCGTACCAGGAAGAGAAAAGATCAGACTGTAGGCCAACTCAATGTGCCGTCGATCTCCTAACATCGGCGCTAAGCGCCGCCGGATACCCCGATCATAAATTTGCATATGCTTCTCTGGACCGAATCTCGCATAGACTTTATCTCTCTGAGCTGATGTCAGACGACCGAGATCAAGTTCATCATGATTCCTGAGAAAGTGCCCCCATTGAGCAGTCGGTGGAAGATCTTTCGTCGCCTTCAACGCTTTCACCAGAGGGGCGATCTCCGATGTGGCCAACGCATAAAACAGGTATTGATTGACGAAGAAATTGAACATCATATGAATGCCATCTTCATTTTTTCCGAAATATCGACGATTTTGCTTGGGTAAAACATTAGCCTCACCCAAAAGAATGGCATCGCCACGGCGCCACTGTAAAAATTTTCGCATCTCACCAAGATAGTGATACTGCATCACGGGCTTCTTTTTACCGGGTGCGGGTGTTTCAATAATGAAGGGCACGGCGTCCACACGAAATCCTGCCACTCCTAACTCCAACCAATAACCCATAATTCGCCTGATTTCCGTTCTCACTTCAGGGTTATCCATATTCAAATCTGGCTGAAAATTAAAAAAACGATGGAAGTAGAATTCACGAGCCTCCTTGTTATATGTCCATGTTCCTTTCTGAACACCGGGAAACACCATCCCTTGATTCCAGTCCGACGGACGCTTTTTCGACCACACATACCAAGAGTAATGCGGTGAGTCTTTATCACGGCAGGCATTCTGAAACCATTGATGTTGATTCGACGTATGGTTCACCACCAGGTCAATGATCACCTTGATGCCACGCCTCTTGGCTTGATGCATGAACTCCACAAAGTCCCCACTCGAACCATGACGAGGATCGACGCCGTAATAATCCGCAATATCATACCCATTGTCACGGTTTGGGGAAGGTTGAAACGGAGAGAGCCAGATTGTTTCAATTCCTAAAGCATGCAAGTAATCGAGCCGCCGTGTCAGTCCCTCAAAGTCTCCCACCCCATCCCCATTGGCATCCATGAAGGTTTCAAGGTCGAGACTATAAATCACACTATTTTTGTACCAAAGATCTTCAATCATTTGAGTTAATGGTCTCCTTCTCTTGTGATGAGAAATTTATTGAATCATTCGAATATCGAATGTTCCGACCAGTCCATCGGTAATCTTGCCGGTTGGATCTTCGTGGTACTCAAGTATCAATTGTTCTTGTTCCTCACGGGACAACCGCGGGTCACGCAGAATAAAATCCTTCTCAAGCAAACTGTGGTTCACCTCATGGTCCATTTGAAGATTGGCTCCCTTAAAATAGGTTTGGGTCACCATCTGTGGATAGCCGGGGGCACTAATCATGAGATGTAAGTGGGCCGGACGGAATCCCCCGTACACCGGATAAAACGATGGAAGAATCGTCTTAAACGAATATTGTCCCTGCTCATCCGTGATCGCACGACCCCAGTACTGAAAATGTGGATCATGCTTACGGTCGACAGGTCTTTTTGTTCGCGGATGCGTATAGGTCTGATTGTCGATGTCGCCTTTGTGGTTGTAGCGCCCATACGTGTTGGTCTGCCATAAAAGAAGAGTGGCTCCTGCTAAAACTTCACATTTGCTCTCCAATTTCTCTCCCATCGGTCGCTGCCCTTGGAGTTGACCACGGAGATAAATGACCTGCCCTTGAGCTTTCCCTTTTCGCCCTTTGACAAACGTCAAATCATTATCGCTGCCTTCCACAATCGGTAAACTGAGGTCAGGGCTTTCCCGAATGGGATCCATGACATCCTCATCGTCAGGAAACATGGGACCTAACACCTGCCGTGTGGTCGCTTTCCCACCACAAACTTTTGAAATATCAATAATTTTGGCTAATGCTGGAGTCGCCAAGAGGACACCCGCTACCCCGAGGCCCATCTTAAACAGATGACGCCTGGATAAATTGGAATCGTTCGAGTTCATAAGTAACCTCCTACGTGAGAATGAAGAATTAAAAACAAGTGAGGCAGAGACATCAAGTAGTGGGAATATATTCTGGCACCATATCTCGACCCATCACGTAGCACGTTTCTCGTCATGAAATTATGCAGACTCTTCGAGTCTAGCCTGTCTATCGTATCTGCTTGTGCATGCTACACCACTTTGTTCGTTGTCGCAAAAAATGGTGAAAAAGTATTTCAGTTACAGACAAGCAAGATGAGTGGATCAAGTCGAAAATTGCGACGGGGCATTTTGGAAACGAAAGTGAAGTGGTCCGCGAGTTGATCCGCGAGCGGCAAATCCGGGAAGAAGAAAACCTTGAAGAAATTGAGGCCATTCGCGCTGCTCTCATTAAAGGAGAGAAAAGCGGGGTGAGCAAGTAATCAGTCGATGAGATATGGGCAGAAGCCAGAATACGCCGCAAGGCCAGACGTGGCTAACTATCGCTTGCCTAAATTAGCCGAAGTAGATTTGCTGGAAATCGCCGACTATGGAGATGAGCATTTCGGGAACGGACAATCTGACCGATATCGCGACTCACCTCCTCCCCTAAATCTAGACCATTGGCTTGGTGAAGACAGCGGCTTTTTGCGGAAAAGTGTGGCACCATTACCAAATCCGCTTGCAATGATTTTTCAGGGACTATTTCCCTGCGCTAGCTTGTTAATAGCTTCAAGTAACAATTTAGCGCGGAGATCTAGAAACTCTGGATAAGCTAATCTTGAATAATCAACAGACTGGGGCGAGGGCAAATAGTTTGACTCAAAAACCACTTCAGAGTCTTCACCATGCACCTTCGCCAGTCTCGGTAAATATTCGTTCGGATGATCGTCGCTAATCTCGTTATTTTCGGAGGCAGCTAACATGCAAAAATTCGCCAAACTATTATGCTCCTCCAGTGCTTTTATCCTCTTCAAGTGCGCTTTTGGATAAATATGATGAAATTGTTTCTGGTTGTAATTGGATAGTGCTACTTCAGGATCAATTAAGGCTCCGTTAGTAATATTTCTCGGAGACTTTAAAGCAAGCAGTATAATTAATGCTCTTGAGCGTGAATTGTTGCTCCTAAAACTTAGCGTCTTGAAACTATGAATAGTTGGGATATTTCCGAATGATTTCTTTGGCTCCGCACCGTCAATCACATATGCATCAATAGCCTCAAGATCTTGTGACACAAAGGATTCCGACGCACCTCTATACCTTTCAGAAAAAGCACTCAGCCAAAACCACTGCCTAACTCTACGAACATCTTCTACATCAAAAGTCCTACGTTTAGAATAAATATATGAAAGCACAATAGCGATTGCTTCATAAGGTAGAAAATCCCAGCTATAAATTTTGAATTCAGTTTTTAGTAAATCGACAGTTTTTAATAATGCTGATTTCGCAACCTCAACTAAACTATCCATAGCCTCTTTTGACAAATTTCGCAGAGATAATACCTGTTCTTTTTTAATACCCTTGTGCTTAATGGCAGATAAGCATTTAAGTACCACGTTCCCATCAATATCATCAAAACCCTTTGGTTGTAGAGATACTGCTATTTTTTGTGCCTCATCATTTAGATCAAAGTTTTCAGTCCACGTTGCGGCAACCATTAGATCGTATGTAGATAATCGAGTTCCTGAGCTGTTAATTCTTTCGAAAATCGGACAAACCTCTTCGACTGTCAATTCCTTTAAAGTTACAATAGGGATTCTGTAGTTCGTAATGACATCAATCAGTCCGTCCAATCTTTGCTGTAATTGTTCAGCATTTGGATAGCTTATTAGACCAGAACGGAAATTCAGAAGCTTAGTGGTGTTATATATTATTCTCAAAGGGAACTGAGTTTGGTCAAAGTCTTCCGGTGACTCCATAAAACATTGTTCATTCAAATCATAAACTGCGTCGAACCCATCCTGCCCTTCAAGAGCTGCTAGCGCTGAGTAAATCACTGTTAATCTTTGCTGCCCATCAAGCACATAATCAGTTGGAGACATGTCGTCGGTTTCCGGTAGCTTAAAAGCGCCAATATTTCTCTCTACGGCCAGAGAATTTTTTGTTCTCCACAAAAGCAAGCTACCAACTGGATAATTACTTGCAATTGAATCGAGCAACTTTAGTGCTTGCTCCTCTTTCCAAACAAACTGCCTTTGAAATTGAGGTACTTTAATTTGTCCAGAGTTTACGTCGGCAATCAGATCCTTTAGAAAAGGAGTGCCTGTTTCTAGTCTGCTTGCTATGTTTGCTGACATATTATTCCTTTATTAGCTTTCAGTAGAACTTGGTCATATATAATAATTTATATCAAGGTCCGCTTTGGGTTTCATAGTGTAGGGGTTTTAAATAAAAAAGACCACTACTCACCGCAATGGCCTCATTACATGCACCTTGTAAGGCCTTGTGAGGCCGGTGCTCGTTATAGATGATCATCCATTCCGCGGTGAGTTCCCGCACTTCCTGTAAACTCCGAAACTAATAGAGTTCGAGTACTTCGTTTCGGTACGTCCGATTAAACCGTTCGATGAATGCATTTTGGGTCGGACGCCCTGGGTGGATATAGTAGATCAGCACGCGATTCGCCTTCCCCCAATCTTGGAGGGCCTGCGCGAGAAATTCCGGCCCATTTTCGACCCGAATCATATTCGGCAATTCACGCTCAGTCTTCAACCGTTCCAATACGCGAACAATTCGCTCAGCTCGGAGTGAGGTAGCAATCTCAATCGCCAACACCTCTCGCTTACAATCATCGATGAGATTGAAGGTGCGAAACCGCGAGCCATGATAGAAAGCATCACTCATGAAGTCGGCTGACCAGACTTCGTTCGGCCCTTCCGGCACGAACACCGGCAGAGAAGGTCGTTGGGCCAGCCGGCGTTAGAGATTTTTTTTTTCGATCAGATCCTTCAATGCCTGATTCTCTAAGGCCAGATCGGCATACATCCGTTTGAGTTTCGCGAGTTCGTCCTCGGTCTTCTTCAGACCCTTCAGATCCGAGGCCTCCAGCCCGCCGTACTTCGCTTTCCAGTTGTAGTACATCGCATCGCTGATCCCATGCTCACGGCAGAGGTCTTTGACCTTGATGCCGGCATCCCTTGTTTCAAAATCGTGACAATTTGCGTTTCGCTGAATCGACTCGTTTTCATAGGAACCTCCTGGTGAATTGTGCCAGAAAGCTCTACGCTTCATCTGTCCTCGATATGGGGAAGCTTACATATATGATGTCTCCAACACCCGTTTCAACCCGAGACGCCGCGTCTTTGCAACTCAGGTCAAACACCACTTTCGAATATGACTCTAAAAATATGACCACACTAAAGAAAAAACAGTTGCCCTCTTCTCTCTACGTCTGACACCCAAAGAACGTGCTCGGCTAGAGAAAGACGCAGCGGGCATGTGTCATTAAAAGAAGGGAACCCCAGTTCTCTCGATCTCACAAACCTGAAACCAATTGGCTATTTGGTTGATTTTTAAAATAGAAAATATACAATTGCAGCAAATCATAATTAGTAATTGAACTCGTATTTCAGAAATATGCTCCCAGCCATGCATTTTTTCTCAATAGACGGTTGCGGAGCCTACTAGCCGCTCTTATGGCAAAAGAATAAAGTGGACCCCAATGTCAAGACAGGAAATAGCTCTTCTCCCGAGCTTAAACTCAACAAAGAGAACAAACGCAAAGAACCGCTACTTCTAACTCGGCTTAAGGAATATAAAGATCTAATTGCTTTAGTAGTGTTTTTTGTGTGCGGGGTTATTTGGATATACTCAATTTTCGCAACTGAGAAGTTAGTCACAGAACTTGACTGTATAACCAACAAGAATATTCTATTGTCAGAAAACAGGTTAAAAAGAGAAATAATTACTTCGCAGGTATTGGATATCAATGCAGAACAGAATCTTTTTATTTTGGAATTAAAAGATGGTTCAACTGATGACAAAGAAAAGTTGCACATAGAACAACGAATAAGAAGTTGGGATGATAAAATAAAAAAGGCTGAAGAAGACATTGCCTCAATAGACAAAAAGAACCAAATTATACAAGAAAAAATACAATTTGGTGGTTGTAAATGATTAAACTTTCATTCGTAATTCTTTGGTTATCTGTCTTCCTCCTCCCTCCCGTTTCTGCTGCAGAAGACAATCCCCGTTCAAGTTATAACGCATGTTCCTTTGAACTGGTTTGTGAAAAAGAGCAAATTGCTGAAGATTGTTCGGAGTATATTGAAATCCTTGGGACGAAAATTAAAATCGGTGAAGATTCTGCCTGTAAATCAAGGGTAAAAGTTCTTGAAAAGCAATATGAATATGAATATCAAATATGTCTTCGTGATCAAGAAATTAGTCTATTGAAATGCTCAAACCTGGGGAATGTTTGGGATAATGCAGTAAAACAGGGAAAGATACGGGGAGAAGATGAAATATTAAGAAATGGAATGGAATGTTCCATTAATGCTCAGTGTAAATCTGGATATTGCTATCCCGGCCCCCCCGATAATAAGACCCATTATTGCCTCGCAAGGCGTTTTAATTGTTCTTTTCCTAATAGCGAAGGAGTATTCTACGAAGAAACCAGAATGTTTGAAGGGAAGAAGTACCAGTGTCACAACCCCAAAGATGGTAGGTCTGCGAGGTGGAAAGAAATGCGCTAGACCAATTGGAGATCGCAAAACATTGATAACTTTCCCTAGCTGAAAAGGCTCCATTGATCCAAGAATCTAGCCTTAAAGCTGTAAATGTGGTCCCAAGAATCTGAGCAACGAGCTAAGTGGATACGATCAAGGATCGAATTCCAATACTGTATTAGGTTTTCAATGGAAGCTCCCCAAAAACAATCCCGTCATAATTTCTCACGCATGATATGCATTGCGCATTTGGGGACTACAAGGAACAATTTCATCTGTATTACATAAGAGGAGGTAAAGATGAACGCTTTGATCAAGAAAGTTTATAGTTATTTCCCAAAATTCCAGGGTGGCCTTCAGGAACAATTTGAAGACCTGTTTGATCCGCAATTGAAACACCGTTACTTTCTAAACAATGAAAAACAAGTTTATCGGTTCAATATTAAAGCGCAGGGATTTGACCCAATAAATGCAGCCTGGATGGCAGATGCAGCCCTACTGGTCTATGTACCAAACCCATTAGATAACTTTAGAACCCTCTGCAAAAGTCCTCTGAATTGAGGGGGTTGGTCTCTCGAATAGTTTTTTGAGGTGGGCTTCTTGTTTCAGGTCCTCGTTTTGTTTCCCTTCACCTCCCGTTTCGGGGCTTGTTGACGCCGTTTAGCCTGG